>NZ_CP025782.1 GCF_004194535.1 Iodobacter fluviatilis
TGGTTTTCGGTGTGCCGCTAGTGCCGTTCTTTATTGTAGTTTGTGGGCTGGTTCTTTTTCTCTGTTTGGTTTTCGTTTTTCTTTATGATTCTTGCGCCAATTGCAGTTTTTGCAATGCGTCTAATTACAGAAAAAGACGATCAATCATTTAGAATTATCGGTGTTAGTTTATTGCTTGGTGTGCGGCAAAAGCATAAAAACTTATTGGGATGGTATGCACTCTTACTCTGCTATCAGCAATAAGCGAATCGAGAAGCGTTAATCAAAGCTAGGGCGGTGCGTTTAGTGCCGCCCTTGATTTTTAATAACGAGGTAAAAACAAGATGAACATGCCTATTGAAAAGCACGTTGCTGCTGCAATGGAAGGTGAAACGCTAGACGATTACATTCCGTTTTCGTCGCATTACAATCACAACACAATTAAAACTAAAGACGAATGTTTTATTCGTCTATATCGTTTAGATGGTATCGCGCATGAATCTGCTGATGCTGTCGATATTCAATCACGGATTGAATCGCTACATACATTTTATAAGTCAATTGGTGCGCCTACTGTCGCCTTGTGGCAATACCAGTTGCGCACAAAGCGCCATGATAAATTGGATGGTGAATTTAAAACTAATTTCACCCGCGACCTTTGCCAAAAATACAATGATAAGATTGGCGAAGAAGAATTGTTTGTAAATGAATTGTATATTGCAATTGTTTACAAGCCTTATCGTGATACTGCATCAAAAATGCGCCTTAAATCATTAAAAGGTAATCGTGAATTATTGATTTCTGAGTTTGAGCAACACATTCAAGCATTAGATGAAATTGGTAACAAATGCCTCCAGTCATTTAAACGCTATGGTATTGAAGAATTAACAACCTATACGCTTGATGAATTTGGCGATAAAGTCGTATTTTCAGAAGGTCTTGAATTCTTCCATTTTCTGCTTACTTTCCAATGGCAACGTGTGCGAGTGCCTAAAAAGCCACTTTATGAGTATTTGAATAATGCTCATGTTCTGGCCGGAACTGAAACAATCCGTGTGAGTACGCGCGACAAACTCGATATGCGCAAGCTTTAGATTTTAAAGAATATCCGTCAATGTCTGAGGCGGGTATTTTGAACATTACAATGTATTTAGCTGCTGAATACATCATGTGCCATTCGTTTACGTTTATGTCGCGTAGTGGCGGTGTTTGAATTTCTCGAAAAAACACAGCGTCAAATGCAAAACTCAGAAGATGGGGCGCAATCGCAAATTGAGCAATTGAACGAAGCTATTGATGATTGTGCATCCGGTGAAATCCTGATGGGCGAATATTATTTTAGTATGCTTGTTCTGGCCGATACACCTGAGATTTGCACAATCAACCGCAATGAGATTGCAGCGGCCATTGAAGAATTAGGTTTTTGTTGTTGCGAAAGTAGATCGCGCAACAATTGCCCCATACCTGGCGCAACTCCCGACAAATTGGAAATATCGCTTACGCAATTGTGTCTTAACAAGCCGCAATTTCGCTGGCCTTATGTCTTTCCATAACTTTGCAAGCGGCAAGCGCGATAAAAACCCTTGGGGTCAGGCTGTTTTATTGACTGAAAGTGCATCAAAAAATGCGGTTTATATTAATTTTCACTCAACAAAAGTTGATGAAGATTCAGAAGATAAAAAGCCTCTGGCTCACACAATGTTAAACGGTGCATCTGGTACGGGTAAAACCGTTCTTTTGAGTACCCTTTATTGCAATTCGCAAAAATATGAACTGAATTCGCCGGATGGTTTCTCTACTGTGGTCTTTGATAAAGATCGCGGTATGGAATTGGTTTGTCGTGCGAATGATGCCGAATATTTCCGCTTCCTTGCTGGTGAACCAACAGGTATTAATCCGTTTCAAGGTCTTGAGCCTACGCCTGCAAATCTTGAGTACCTGAATCGTTTTGTGGCTGGCCTTGTCACTGATGAAGCTAATCCGGTGCTTTTCCCATTGGAAGAACAGCAAATTGATGAAGCTGTGCGGTCTGTTATGGATATGCCTAAACATCTGCGCCGTTTAACTACGCTTTCACAAAATATTACTGAGGGTGGTAGCAAAGAAGATAAACAGCGTTCGCTAGTTCGCCGCCTTGAAAAGTGGCTTTATGGTAATCGTTTTGGTTTTGTTTTCGACAATCCAAAAGATACATTGGATTTTAATATTTCATCAAATATTGCATTTGATGGTACTGAGTTTGTTAATAATAAAAATTATGGCGGTTTGCTTGCCGAACATTTGATTTATCGAATGGAATCAATTATTGATGGTCGCCGTTTCCAGTGCTATATGGATGAATTTTGGCAATTCCTGCAACACCCGCAATTGCAATATTGGGTATTTGACAAATTAAAAACAATTCGTAAGCGCAATGGTGTAATGATTTTTGCAACACAATCGCCAGAAGATTATCTTGATTCTGAAATTGCACCTGCATTGATTCAACAATGCGCAACGCAAATTCTATTGCCGAATCCTCGCGCAAATCGTGACCAGTACGTTAATGGCCTGAAACTAACGTCTGCTGAATATGATCTTGTTTCTCATTTTGGCGAAGATTCACGCCAATTTCTGTATAAACAACAACATTTATCTACTGTTTGCCGTATGAATTACGGGCGTGAATTTGATCGTGAATTATCAATTTTATCTGGCTCGGCTGATTTATTGCCACTAATGGATGAAGCTATTTCTGAACGTGGTAAAAAATCTGATTTGTGGTTGCCTCGTTTTTATGAGTTGCGCAAGCAACATTTTGGCCGCTGATTAGCGGTGTTCAATCTTGGAATTTCCAAGAGTTCATTACCGGAGTAATTAAATGAAAAAATCGCTTATCTCTTTGGTTCTTGTTGCTGCTTTTGCTACTCAACATGCTAATGCAACAGGTATTCCCGTTGTGGACGTTGCTAACCTTGCGCAAACTGTCCAGCAAGTAATTACCGCAGCAGACCAATTAGCACAAATGAAATCGCAGTTAGATCAAATGAAACAGCAATACGATGCTATTTCAGGTATGCGCGGCCTTGGTGATATTTTTAATGACCCTGCTTTGCGTGACGCATTACCTTCTGATTGGCGACAAGTTTATGATGGGGTTAAAAATGGTAAGTATCAGGGTATTTCTGGTACTGCAAAAGCAATTAAAGATGCAAACCGAATTTTCGGTTGTGACCAACAAGGCTTAACAGGCAATCGTTTAGCATTGTGCCAAGAACAAGAAGCGCGTAACGCCCAAAATCGTGACTTAGCGAATCAGGCTTATGATGCGGCATCAAAACGAATTGACCAAATTACGCAACTTGGTAAACAAATCAATACCACATCAGACCCTAAAGCAATTGCCGAATTGCAAGCGCGTATCACTAATGAAATGAACGCGATTCAAAACGAGCAAACCAAGCTGCAATTAATGAAACAAATTGCAGATATTGAAAAAGAAACGTATCGCCAACGTCAGCGTGAAGCGAAAATTCAAGATGGTCGTAAACAGGTTGTTGTTCAATCTGTTCAACCTCTAACAGTTCAATAAGGTTAAATCATGGCCTCTGGTGTCTTTGAATATCTTGGTGTGTCAATTAGTAATTTGACTTCCGCATGGGTAACTACGGCATCCAGCAATGCTGTATCTGCAATTACTCCTGTAGTAATTGCAGGTGCATCACTTTATATTTCTATTTTTGGCTACATGATTATTGCGGGTCGTGTTCAGAACTCTTTTCAAGAGTTTCTGGTTAAATGCGGAAAGTTAATAATTGTTGCTTCAATGGCTATTAATTTAGGAATATATCAGGGGAATATCATTCAAATGGCAACCGGACTTCAAGACGGTTTGCCGCAATTATTCGGTATTACCGCACCTGGCGATACTGTATATACCCTCCTTGATAAAGCGTATTTAGACGGTGTTAATGATGGTGTTCATAAAATGTTTATGAAAGCCGATGAAGCCGATTGGGATGATGTTGGGGGAACAATTGCATATTACATAATGGGTTTTACTATGGCGATTGCGCTGATGGTAGTAACTATTATTTCTGCTTCCTACATTATTATTTCTAAAGTCGCTCTTAGTATTATTTTAGGGGTTGGGCCGATATTTCTTGCTGGTTACGCTTTTCCTCCGACTCAAAAGTTTGGCGATCAGTGGGTAAGTGCTGTAATGAATTATGTTGTAACTGCATTTGTCGCTGCTGCTGTAGCTTCGTTGTGCATGACCATATTTGTTAAATACGCGGGTCAAATCACGTTTGATGCTGATGCAACAATGATTCAAATTTTTTATAACATTCTTTCCATTCTTATCGTTTCTGTTGTTCTTGGCCTATTGGCGCTACAAGCGCCAAGTATTGCATCATCATTAGCGGGTGGCCTTGGCTTATCTTCGTTTAATCCTATTTCAATGGCATCTAATGCCGTAAATAGTGTTATGCGTGGCGGTTCAAAAGTATCAAATGCGGTTCAGCGCGGTGCGGCCAATTCAACAAGGGCAGTTAATTACGCTAAAAATCCTGCATATCGCCAAGCGGTTAATTCAAGAGCCGCTAGAAGTCTCGGTTTTTATAATCGTGGCAAATCGGCTGGTGACGGAAAAGTAAAACGCAATGATTCAGGCTCTAATGCAAATAAAGCGCAACCAAGCCAAAGTCAAACAGCCAGTGCATACCGTCCAGCAGCAGCAAAAAATACTGCGGCAATGAATTACCGTCCTCCATCAAGATCAGCCGCAAGTGGTGAAAAAAAGGCTGCTTAATCCGGTTGCACTAATCAGACAAAGAATTGAAATATAGACATTCATTAAACCCAAGATTACCAAAATAGTGTAAATTGGTAATGTTAAAACTCTCAAAGAGGGAAAAGCATGTTTAGTAAAAAACGAGTCAGAGAACAAGAAAAAACAACTCAAAAACAAACTGCAAAAGATAAAGACGCTTTCAGTGATGCGCAAGGATGGGAAGTTAGCATTATTGGTGAAGCTGAAAAATCAAAAATCTTTGCCCAACGAATGGCGGCAAGTTTTGGTGTAATTGCAGCCTTATCTGTTACCGCTCTTTGTTTGCTTACTCCTTTAAAAGAGGTTGTTCCTTACGTTATTCGCGTAGATAGCTCTACGGGTATTCCTGATATTGTCACAACAATTAAAAACAAATCCGTTCCTCAAGATGAAGTAATGGATAAGTATTTTTTGGCTAAATATATTCAACATCGCTATTCCTATGATTGGAATACGATTCAGCTTGATTATGATACAACTTTGCTTTTAAGCGCCCAACAGCCTGCGGCTGAGTATTTAAAAGAATTTGAAGGTGAAAATGCGCGTGATAAACGCTATGGCAAGCGTCAGCGCGTCTTAACAAACATTATTTCTGTAGTACCAGACCCAAGCAAAGGAATTGCCACAATTCGTTTTACTGAAACGGTGCAATCTATTGATTCAACGGATAAGAAAGGCGAAACAAAGCAATGGATTGCTACTGTTAGCTATGAGTATTCGGGCGCTAATGGTATGAGTGAAAAAGATCGTTTAATTAATCCATTCGGTTTCCATGTGTTATCTATGCGCCGTGACCCTGAATTGGTACAAATCGCGCCTGCTCCGGTTGTTCCTGCGCCTGCTCCAGCAGCAGAAGCACAACAAGAGGTTGCTCAATAATGAAAAATGGAATTAAAAATATCGTTATTGCAATGTTAATTGCGGGGGTCATAACCCCTGCAATTCATGCTGCCGAAGTGCCTGTACCTTCAATGCGTGATGCGCGTACAAAACTAGTTCAATACAACGCTGATGAAGTCTATACGGTAAATACATATCCTGGCATCGCCACACGCATTATTTTGGGTGAAGGCGAAACGGTTACTGATATTGCAACTGGTTTTTCTACTGCATGGGAAATTGCAGATCGCGGCAATGTGATTTATGTGAAGCCTAAGCAAGAAAAGGCCGATACAAACATGCTTGTAGTGACAAATAAGCGTGAATATCAATTTGACTTGATTATGCCAAATAATCCAAGCAAAACCGCGACGGTATTTCTAAACAATAGAAATATTGCTTATACAATTCGATTCTCATATCCCGAAGATGTAAAAGTATTATCAGAAGAAGCATTGAAGCAAGCAACGCTAAAAGAAAAATTAGCTGCTCAACCAATTCCCAAGAATTGGAAGTATTCAATGATGGTTGCTGAAAATTCATCAGATATTAAACCATCAGAAGCTTTTGATGATGGTCGATTTACATATATCAAATTCGCCGCTGGTCGCTCATGGCCTGCAATTTTCCAAGTGCAAGACGACAAAACAGAAAAAATTGTTAATAGCAACTCCGAAGGCGAATACATGGTAATTCACAAAATTGGCCGTGAATTCGTTTTACGTCAGGGTAAACAAGTCGTTGGTCTTTATAACGATGCTTATAACCCTGATGGTGTGCCAACAGCAACGGGCGTTACTGTTGATGGTGTTGAACGTAAAGTTATCGCGGAATAAAAAAAATGGAAAATACAGCTATCAAAAACATGGAAGGCGAAGCAGAAATTCCATCGCTCAACAAAAAGAAAAATCAAGGTGAATCAAACCGTAAATTTATGGGCGTTATTTTCGCAGTGGTCGTTTTAGTTATTGGTATTATTGTCACTGTAAAACTTGTGCGCGATTACAAAGCTAAAAAGCACAATGAAGAAGAACAGGCCGCGCTTGCGGCCAAAAAACCCCAAGCGGTTTCCAATATTGGAAAGCGGGATTTTCTTAAACAGCCTCCAAAAGAAGCTCCAGTTGCACCGCCCAAATTACCTGAGTCGTCCGGCCTTGCCGGAACACCTGCTGTACCTGCGACTTCTGCCAGCGCCCCCCCTGTAGTTGCTGCGGGTGCGCCTGTAGTGCCTGCCGTTGGTAATGCTGCTGGCGGTGGCTCTCAACCGATTATGGTAAATGGTTATCCTGCGCACTCTGGCGGTTCAACTGCTGCCGCCTCTGGTGGTCAGGTCGATGCTAACGGCAAGCCTTTACCAGACCCTAACCTTGTTCGTGCATCTGCAAAATTCTCTGCGCCACTTATGGCTGGAGAAAAGAAAACGCAAGCTGCTGCTAATGCGCCACAAGTACGCGGTGAGGGTGATTTAGCACAACCTGCCGATTCATCTAACACCCTTGCAAAACAATTGCAAAGCACTGTGATGCCATATCGCACTGCTGGCAATCTTCCAAATCGCAGTTTTTTACTTACTAAAGGCTCATTCATTAATTGCAATTTGCAAACAAAGCTAGATTCAACCGTTGATGGTATGACAGCTTGCAAAGTGAGCGAAAATATTTATTCAACAAACGGCAAGGTATTACTGATTGAACGTGGTTCATCCGTAACTGGTGAATACCGTAGTTCATTAAAACGCGGCTCTGCGCGTATGTTTGTTTTGTGGAATCGAATTGAAACTAAGAATGGCGTGATTATCAATTTGGATTCTCCGGCTACTGGCGATTTAGGCCAAGGCGGTATTGATGGTTATGTAGATACAAAGTTTTGGGATAGATTCGGCGCGGCCATGTTGTTGTCATTGTTTGAAGATGGTTTTGCAGCTTTAGCGCAAAAAACATCAAGCAACACAATTACCCTTGAAAATACCCAAGATGGGGCTAAATCAATGGCCGAAGAAGCTTTGAAAGCAAATATTAATATTCCACCTGTCCTAATTAAAAACCAAGGCGAAACTGTAGGTATTTATGTTGCGCGTGATTTGGACTTTTCAGGGGTTTATAAATTAAATGTCAAATAATCAAGATGCGGAACATATTGAAAAGGGCGCGTCAGTCGATCACTGGATGCTGCCTTTAAAAGACTTTATGGCAGACCCTAGCATTACTGAGATTTGCGTAAACCGTCCACAAGAGGTTTACGTTGAATCAAACGGTAAATGGATTCAACACACTGTTACGGCTTTATCATTTAAGCATTGCAGATCGTTGGCTACTGCGGTAGCCCGATATGCAAATAATGATATTAATGAACTTGTGCCGATTCTATCCGCAAAAATGCCCCACGGTGAGCGTATTCAGGTTGTTATGCCTCCGGCCTGCGAAGATGGGACAATCTCTATTACGATTCGCAAGCCAAGCTTTACATTAAAATCACTTGATGAATACGAAGGGGCGGGATATTTCAAGCATGTTCCTGAATTGTCCGGTTTTAAATTTCCTGTAGAAGAAACCGCGCCTGAAATTACCGTTGAAACGCATTTGCCTGATTCAGAGCATTTGCGAGACTTGCCGCCGCCTTTGCCGAAAAGTGCTATTCCTTCACATTGGAATAATTACGATCAAGAATTAATGGTATTAGCTCAAAAAGGCGAATGGCGTAAATTCCTTGAATTGGCTGTGAAGTATGAAAAAGTAATTGTAATTGCTGGTGGTACTGGTTCTGGTAAAACCACATTTATGAAATCATTAATGCAAGTGATACCAGAGCAACAACGCTTAATTTCGATTGAAGATGTGCCGGAATTGTTTATGCCTAATCATCCTAATCATGTTCATCTTTATTATCCTTCTTCTTCTGGCAAGAATGAATCAACTGTAACCGCTCAAGGTCTTTTGAAATCATGCCTGCGTATGAAACCAGATCGTATTTTATTGGCTGAATTACGCGGCGATGAAACTTTTGATTTTATCAACGTGGCCTTATCCGGCCATAGTGGAAGTATTACAAGCTGCCATGCGGGTAATTCTGCGGGTACTTTTGAACGCCTTGCAATGATGTGCATGCAGCATCAATCAGTTGCGGGATTGCCTTATTCTGTAGTTAAAAACCTGCTTTATATGGCCGTTGATATTGTTGTATGTGTTGATAATGATAAATATCGCGGCAAGGGTCGCCACATTACAGAAATTTGGTTTAATCCTGAAATGAAAAACGGCTCTGCTCATTAATTAAGGAGACATGCAATGCAAAATCAGCCGCCAATTTGGGCTAAAGCAATATTTGTTATTATTGTTTTAATTTTACTAACGCTAGGTGCGGTTTATTTGTCTGGTGTTATCTTTATGCTCATGCTTAAAATGAGTCCTAAAGATGCCAACTTAGAAACCATTTACCAGTATTGGTATTATTATCGTGACCATGCAATATACGGTAAAAAAATTAAAATAGCATTAATTGGCGGCTTTGCTGTTTGCTATGGTGTGCCTTTAATGGCGTGGCTTGGTTCTTCCAAGAAGCAACGCTCTTTACATGGTGAAGCGCGTTTTGCCACTGACTTAGAAATTAAAAAATCTGGCTTATTGGGCGAAGATGGGGTTGTTGTTGGCAAGTACAAAGATCAATACTTAATGTTCCCTGGTCAGCAATTCGTTTTGCTGGCCGCGCCGACTCGATCAGGTAAAGGTGTTGGTATTGTAATACCGAATTGCTTAACCTATTCGCAAAGTCTAGTTGTAATGGATATTAAGCAGGAAAATTACAAATTAACATCCGGTTTCCGCGCTAAGTACGGCCATGAAGTTCATTTATTCAATCCATTTGCAGAAGATGCGCGTACCAGCCGCTTTAATCCACTTGAATATATTTCAACAAATCCGCATTTTACAGTGGGTGATATTTTAAGTATTGGTTATGCCTTATATCCTCAAGATGCTAAAGACGCTTTTTGGAACGATCAAGCCCGTAATCTCTTTTTGGGGCTTACTCTTTATTTGGTTGAAACACCATCATTACCAAGAACGCTTGGCGAAGTCCTCCGGCAATCAAGCGGGAAGGGCAAGCCGATTAAAGAATACATTACAGAAATTATTAATACGCGCATTGAATCCGGCAATCCATTATCGAACAATTGCTTAGATGCGCTAAACCGATTTATTAGCAATTCAGACAATACCCTTGCTTCTATCTTGGCAAGCTTTAATGCGCCTTTGGTCAATTTTGCAAACCCTATTGTTGATGCTGCCACTAGCGCAAATGATTTTGATTTGCGTGAATTGCGCCGTAAAAAGATTACAATTTATATTGGCATCACGCCTGATAAATTGGCTGAGTCAGCCTTATTGATTAATCTTTTATTCTCGCAACTGGTGAATCTAAATACAAAAACATTGCCAGAACAAGACCCAAGCCTTAAATACCAATGTCTTTTACTCATGGATGAATTTACATCAATTGGTAAAGTTGGAATTATCGCAAAATCTGTTAGCTATATGGCGGGTTACAATTTACGCCTTATGCCTATTATTCAATCCCTATCACAGCTTGAATCAGTTTATGGCAAGGAAGATGCAAAAACATTTGTAACCAATCATGCAATGCAAATCATTTATTCGCCACGCGAAAATAATGATGCAAAAGAATATTCTGAAATGCTTGGTTATGACACTGTAAAATCAAAGTCTGTTGGCCGTTCTCGCGGTACAAGCTCTAATAGCTCTAATAGTGGCTCGTCTGAAAATGTATCAGATCAAAGACGCGCATTAATGTTGCCGCAAGAATTAAAAGAGCTTGGCTTTGAACGTGAAATTATCATTCTTGAAAATGTGAAGCCGATTATTTGCGGCAAAATCATATATCACAAAGATGATAACTTTACAGTTCGTTTACTGCCAGCAGCAGAGCCTAAAACTCTTGATGTTGATACACATATTGCCAAGGTAGAAAAACGAATTCGTATCGCAACCGTAGAAGATTTATCTGCTATTGAAAGCGCCGCAATTCTTGGTGTCGATATTTCTGCATTGAAAATGCAGAATGAAGAAAACCCAAGCGAAGAAGATGTTGCACAATACGTTGATGATTTTTTTGCTCAAATGACCGAATCGGCTGAAATGGCGGGTGCTGATGTTGAAGATTATATTTCCGCGCCTCTCGATGAATCAGAAATTGTATATGATGAAGATCACGAACATATTGATTTTGATGAAGCTGATTCAACTGAGAATCAAGCTGCATCATTTGATGAAACCCAAGCCGCATTTGCTGCAATCACTCAGTTTGAATCATCGCCAGCAATCAATTCATTGATCGCTGATGCAATTCTTGTTGATACCGATACGGGTGAAATATTCAATCACGATACAAAAAATGATTCTGCCGAAAATGAAGTTCTTGGAATTTCCAAGAATTCCGTAAATAACTATGCCGTTGCTGATGATGAAGTAAATAGCGCAATTAATGGTTTATTTGGTGGAATGGGATTGGATAGCAATACAACATATAGTATTGATGGAATTGACGAAAAACATTCAACAGTAGATAATTAAACATAAATAGCATTATGATTTACCTTTGAATTATTCAAAGGACAAGGGCGAGAAATCGCATTTTATGACGTAGTAAAAGAGGCTATTAAATGACACAAGAAAGAACCATCCCAGCTAATGGCAATGCGCCTAAATCTGTAGAACCTGGCAAGGTAAATTTTTCAAAAGAAGAAATACCGCCAGAAATTAAAGCGTTTATCAATTCATCGCAATCATCATTGCAAGCAAATGCCAATATCGTACCAAGCCGACAAAATGCCGGATATAAAGGCGATATTGTTTTGGCTACTGATAAATATCTTGTTCAAGCTGTTGGCAAAGAAAATAAAACTGCTGTTGTTCATAAGCGTGAAGATGTTGAATTTGTTTCACAGAATCATAAATTCCGCGCCGAAAATGGTAAACGCCTCGATGGTTTGAGCGTTCAAATTCATTACCCTGCTGATACTAGCAAGGCCAAGGCTTATCCGTACTCTGCTGATAAGTCGCCCCAAGAAAAGCAAGAATCATCGCCAGCAAAGCAACCAGAAGCAAAAGTTGATGCTTATCTTGTCCGTTCAGATAAAACAGAAGCTTGGACTAATGGTGTTGAACAGGCTGTAAAAGAATTTCGTTCGCTCAAGCCCACTGATACCCCGTTTATTTCGCAAAACAATAAAATTGTTTTGTCAAAAGACCCTGAATCTGGCGGTGCTTTGCTTGTTTCAGATAAAAAGCTTGAAGCTGAATTGAATAAGCAAAGTGATAAGGCCATTGCAGAACAAACAGAAAAAGCTGTTCAGTATGCAAAAGGTAATATCTCAAATGCAAATAGCCGCAATACATTTATTAAAAATGTTGAAGCTATGGCTGTATCGCAAGAATCAAGCTATCGAACTACTGCATATCAGCCAACAAAAGAAGTTGCTAATACCCCAAAACAAGAACCTGCTAAAAATAACGAATTAGAGCGTTAATAGCGAAAGGGTAGGGCGCAAAGCCTTACCCAATTTACATTACTAAGGATTGTTACGATGAATACGGAAAATGTAGAAACTCCGGTAGCTCCAAAGAAAAGTAAAGCTATTGAAGCTGAATTCAGGGTTAAAGATGAAGCAAATGATTTGGTGTATCTGAAAAAGTCATTACCTGATGCAATTGAAGTGGCTGATAAGATAGGCGTAACTCATTTTCAAAGTTACAGCCCAACATCGCGCAAAATTGCTGATTATGAAAAATCAGAAATTGGCTGGTCACGCAATGGCAAATCATTTGATATGCCTGTGGCCGAAAAAACAGAAGCTAGTGAACCAAAGCCCGAATCAAACAAAGATCAGACTAAAGCGCAAGGCGCTGAAATCATTACTCTTGACGATCGGACTCGCAACCTTCTTTCTCAGGCCAGAAAGCTAGATTCGTTTAAAGCGGGTGGTTCACCTTCCGAAGTGGTGCGTACTGATTTTGAAGCTGATTCATCCGATGGTTTAACGCCAGCAGCAAGGCGCATGCTGGCTGAGAATCGCGCTTTAGATGCTGTACGCGCTAAATTGGCTCTTGGTGATCGTGGTGACGCTGAACTGGCCTCAGAATCGAAAGAAAAGGGTGTTGATGTTCGATTGCTGCCCGAACAAGTCCACGCCAAAAAACACGTTGATGAAAAATTTTATGTAGTCGCGGGTAAATATCATCATCGCGCTACGCCTGACAAAGTGGCATTTGAGCATGACAAAAACGCACTAGGTAGCGAACGGCTCAAAACGCAAAATGCAACAATTGAAGTAGCTAAAGATATGGCCGCTGTTGCTAAGGCCGAAGGCTGGAAGTCATTAACGGTAACAGGCAATGAAGAATTTAAGCGCCAAGTTTGGCTTGATGCTCAATCATCCGGCATTGAAGTTAAGGGCTATCGCCCAACAGATTTAGATCGGCTTTTGCTTGAAGAAAAAATTAAGGCCAAAGAAAAAGACCCATTGAATAACAAGCAATACGGCGAAGTGCAGAAATTAGAATCTGCAAAGGAAAAAGTACCTGGTCAAGACCAACAACAAAACGCCTCTAATGTTGTTGATTTTAAGAAGAAAGATCAAAGCCATGAAGGTAATGTTGTTGATTACGGCCATGCGCCATATAAGTTTGAAAAAGATGAAAAACCATCATTTTATGTAACCCTTAAAACCACTGCGGGTACAAAAACCATTTGGGGAAAAGACCTTGAAAATGGGATTAAGAAAAGCAATGTGCAAAAGGGCGACAATGTAACGCTTACAAAATTGGGTGATATGTCCGTAACCGTAACAGCTAAGGAAAAAGATGATATGGGTAAAAAAACTGGTCGTGAAGTGCCTGTAAATACGCACCGCAATGAATGGGAAGTAAAACAAAACACCAAGCGGGATAGTTTACTAAAAGGTGCTGAATTAATTGTAGCTGCAACAATTGCCAGCCCAATTGCGCAACAAGCCGCATTTAAAGCAATTGCCGAACGGTCACAACAACAAATTAATAATGGCAAAGGTTTACCCGATGTTGCTGTATATGATGCCAAAGCTAAATCTGTTGAACAGCCTTCGCAAATTCAGACTAAATCGAAAGATTCAGAACGGCAACGTGGCTAAGATCACACATTACTATGAGGAATCATTAAATGACTTGAAAAAAAGCAGACAATTGACGAAAAATAATTTGCTTTATGTGTGTAACCGGATACAATTAAGGCATGAAGGTTGGTAATGACTGATATTTCAAGAATGACTAAGAGCCGAAGAAACAACCAGAAAAAAGGTGGTTTACGGCTTGAGGCAAACATAAACCAGACTTCAGCTAATGCCTTTCAAATCATATTAGATTTGTTTAAAGGCCGTAAAAACAAAAAGCAAATTATTGAAATGTCCATCGCTCAATATGCGGTGAATCTAATAAGGAATCGCACCATGCTTGAAAAGTCTGATTATGTTTCGTTCCCGCCAAACGCTCTCATTGAAATTGATGATTTCTTTGGTAATTTCCGTAAAGTTGTTGTTGTCGATTTAACTGGCGAATCTTATGTTGAATTGTCGGAAGATCCGCAAATTGCATGGCCTATTCATGCTTTAGCCAATCCTATTGCGATTGGCGACACAAACGAATGGATTGCAAACTTGCTCCAAACTGAGCCTGAAAGTGCTTCAAAATTTAACGACTTATACGGTGAGTTATTAAAGCTTGAAGATAGCCCATTTGTTATTTACCGCGCTGCTCATTTTGCATATAAGAACAAGAATTTTGATATTCACACTGCGCTAAATGAAGGCAAAAACCAAACAGATTTGGTAATTCAATCTCGACGCATTATTCAAGAGATTGAAGATAGCCAGCACTAAAAAGGGCTTTATATGGATGATAAATTACTAGCAATACGGTTTGCACAACAGCAATACCGCGTGAAGGAATTATCTGAACCAACTACGCCTTCAAAAATTAGCGCAGTCAATCAAGTTGCATTAATGAATGCGATTGTTCAAGTTGCTAAAGAGCATCAATTGAAGCCTTCCGACTTGGCGCAACGCCTTCAAGAACCTGGGCGCGGCCAAGCTGCCAGTGAATTGATTGCAAGGGGTAAGGCCGGATTAGAACAAGCTTATGGACAGTCCTATCAATCTGTTCAGGCTCAAATTGAGCCTAGAACACAAAAGCTTGATGTTCGTAGCGTTGGTATGTCTGACGACATGCGAAAAATGATTGAGCAAGGCAAGCAATTAAAAAACACGATTGTCATTGAAAGCTATATGAATCGTGGCCGTGTTGATTATGCAATTCAAGGCTCAAGACAAGATGCGCTAGTTTCTGTAAACGGCAAATCTGACGAAGCCAAAGAAAAGCTTGTTCAACACATGCTTAAAATTAATGCTGCTATTGACCACGGCGTAAAAACCGGAACAATCCCCAAAGAAGATGCAAAGTTTCTAGGTGAGCGTTTTAATAAAGAAATTTACAGTAATAGCAATCCAGAAAAGAATAACCCTGAGTACAATAAATTTCACGATGCAACAGTTAGAAATGTCCAGTTTGAAGTAAATAAGGCAGTGCAAGGCCGTGAACAGAAAATGGAAAAGGCCATTGATTTTGCTTATAACAATCCGGCGTTTCAAAAGGTGATTGAACAAGCTGTTAATCAAGCCCCGCAACAAGTTCAAGGCCGTGTTAAAGAAATTATTGAAGCAAAGGCTGCTGAACGTGCGAACGAACAAAACGCACAAAAAGCGCCCCAAACTCAAGCCAAAGTTGAACCTGCCAAAACAAAAGGCGACATAGAACGATAAACTTGGAATTTCCAAGATTATCTGAAAAGGTAGAAACCAATGATTAAACCTATTATTAAAATGCTTGTTTTGGCCTCATTGATCGCTGGTTTATCAGCATGCAATGATGAAAAATCAAATCAAGAAACTGCTGAAAAAGTAAAAGAAGTTGCCAAGGAAATTATTAAAGATGATTTCCCCGTTTCTGATATTGAAGTAGAAAAAATGCCGAATAGCCAATTGCGCAAATATCGGCAACAAGTTTATGAGTACCAAAAGAAATACGCTAATGATTCAGCCAAGCAACAACGTGCGCAAGAAATGTTAGACCGTATTAAAGCGATTGGCGCAAATAAAACCATTGAAACAACCGAAGTAAAACCTGCGAGTTAAAAAATGAAGAAAATTCTGATTCCTAGTTTAATGGCATCTGCGATTGCATCTGTAATGCTCTCTGGCTGCATGACTCCACCGCCAGCGCCAACAGTGGACGGTACAAAGCGTGAAACTGTAAACGCTCCTGAAAGTGTTGAATCGCTTGCTATGCGTTCCCAATTGGCAGAAGCAAAACAACGCTTGCGCCTGCTAGAAACCGAAGTCAAAGACCTTAAACAGTCTTATGAGGCTAGTGTTGTCGCGTATCAAGAAGCAAAAGAGGCCAGCGGTACGCAAGCCGTTAAACCTGTGAATCAGAAAGCAAAAACGGTTTATGTATCTCCTACGCCCCAAAAATTATTTGTAGTGAATTACCCGTTTAATCGTACTGAATTCCGGCCAAACCGTGAATTGCACAATAACTTGATTCCTTCTGCGCTTGAATCTGACAAAGTAGAAATTCGCGGGTTTACCGATAGCCCTAAGCATGACCCCGCAAACCAGAAAGTAGCGATGTTACGCGCCAATGGTGCAAAAGCATTTTTGGTAAGCAAGGGCGTACCATCGGAAAAGATCACGATTTCTTTCCAATCCCACGGTTCATTTATTGCTGACTCAACAACAGTTGAAGGCCGCGCACAGAATCGCCGTGTCGAAATTGAAGTAATGGATTGATAAGGGCTGCGCCTTGCGCTACGCCCCGCATGGTTTAGCAGGGTGGCAAATGCCACTTTGCGCCTTGCGCAAATAATTCAACAGCCTTTGAGGTGCTTAAAATGCCTGATAAAGCGTGGTCTTTGGTTTTTGCTTTTATGTCTGGTTTGAGCAAAGATCGCCCCCATGAAATTACTAAAGACAAGCTCGATGCACTTGAAAAAATTGCTTTGGTAATCCGTCTTTATCATGGCGAAAATGGCGCTCATGGCGTTCATATTTATGAAGCAAACATGAAAGCGGCGGCAATGGGTAAGCCTACCGTAGCCCCAGGCTACGAGTATCAGCTTGCCCCATTTGCAAAATACATTGAAGCCGCATGCTGGATAATCAACCCTGATTTTATTCAATTACCAGACCGACAAAATGATGAATCCGAACCAGATCAGAAATATTCTTATATCCGGCCTGCTCACAGTGGCAGTGAGCAATTTAGCCGGCTGTGATGCACCAAAGCCGCCATTGCTCGGCACTGAGTCAAACGCGCCAGATACTCTATCTGGCGTTGTTCGTGGTGTAATGGATGGTGATACCGTTAAAATATCTGACGGTACAAAAGAGGTAAAATGTCGGTTGGCTCAAATTGATGCCCCTGAAAAGAATCAACAAGGGGGTAAAGCATCAAAGAAAGCACTTTCTGATTTGATTTTTGGTAAAACGGTTTCGTATATTGTTGTCGATACAGATCAATATAAGCGAAGTGTTTGTAAGATTTTCTCGCAAGGCGAGGATATTAACGCTGCTCAATTAAAATCCGGTAATGCGTGGGTTTACACTGCGTTTAATAAAGACCCCAACTATGTAGACCTGCAAAACCAAGCAAGACAAGCAAGGCTTGGCTTATGGTCAGATCAGAACCCAATTCCTCCTTGGGAATATCGTAAAAGTAATAAAAAATCTCGTTAGCACTTAACATTAAGGAATCAAAGCAATGGCTTCATTAGATATTAGCAATCTGTCATACCTTGAATTGGTTGATCTACAAAAACAAGTAGCTCATGCAATTAATGAAAAACAAGTTTCAGAACGTGCCGCCTTGATCGCTGATTTCCAGCAAAAGGCTGCGGCCAATGGTTTTACGCTGGCTGAACTTTTACCACAATTGACTTCAAAACGCCCTTATGCAAAATCTGCATCTACCGCCCTTTATGCTAACCCTGCCGACAAGACCCAAACCTGGGCGGGTCGTGGTCGTAAACCAACGTGGCTAGTTGAAGCTCTTGCTGCTGGCCGGACAGTGGAAGATTTCAAGATTTGATTTTTAGCGCCCAATTAAAAAGCCCTTGCATACTTGCAGGGGCTTTTTAATTTGAACCTGATGATAAATCAGGTAGCTTTACGATAACCATCAAAAAATACATCTGTAATTGAATTTTCATCCCAAGAATAAAACATCTCAGCAAGTGAAGTTATAATTCCTTGCAACTCGATTTCAATACTGCAATCATTTTTTGCTAAATCTAAAAAATCTTTAAAAACAGATTTTGGCATCCATCCTGTCAATAAAGCTTCCCCCTTTATAGTCTGTGAAATACACTGTAAGTCTTTATCGTAGTGGCTGCGATACTCACAATTTAATAGATATGCCAATAAAGTATTAGTTTGTTCTGGCGTTAATGTTTTAATTGGCGTTACTAGCTCAAAATTACCTTTTTTCAGGCAGTAACCAGAAAAGCTCATTGGCTTATCAAGAGAGATATTTTCAATTGAACTTATGATTTCCTTATTATCCAAATAATACTTTGTTCTTAGTGAATTGTTTGCGTAATATGCTGAATTTAATTCAATCAGAAAATCTTTGTTTGCTTGCAGGCTTTCCATAAGACTTTCTGTTGTTGGTGTTTTTGGCATTGCTTGAACATCTGCAATCATTCTATCTAGCTCTTCAATCTGGCTTTTAACGCCTGATTTTTCACCGCTTAAAATGTCGCCAATTTGCCGCCACCGTTTCATAATTACCAATAGACCTACCATTGCAAGCCCCTAGCGTGATGCTTCAATTGGTTTGACCACTTCGTTTACCTTGTCTTTATTGAGCAAGTCACGCACCTTTAAATCGCCTGCATTGAGTGCTTTCAATTGATCGGCTGCGGGTGGAAATGCTTTGTTTACTTCTGCCCCTAAGCCTACCCATTGCTGATGCGTTTTAGGTTTATCGTCCGGTGACAAGGCCGCGTAATCTGCGCGCATTGTTACTTTGATTGCCTCTGCGGTTGTCAGATCGCCGTTTTTTTCAGCCAAAACACTTACACGGCCTGCATTTTCTATGCCTAGCATTTTTGAAGATGACATTCGTTTTAATTCCTTCTTGAAGTACCGCGTTTTTCACCCAGCGCGGTTTTTACATTGATTTGGTGATAGTTCAAAAGAACCTGTCTTTGCTCAACTGTTACATTCGGGTCGTTATAACTGGCCTGAATTAATTGAGACTGAAAAAATACCATTTGCCTTGCAAGCTTCTCGCAATCAATATCTTCACGGCCTTGATTTAGCTCTGCAACAAGGCTTAAAGAGTCTTTTTTAATACGATATACCACACCTTCAAACAGCATCCGGTTTGATCTGACAGTAGCAAGCTGCTCCTCAGTCAATCGAGTTTTTCCGTTTGTTGTAGGTACAAATGCGGTTTCAGCTTTAAGGCTTGGCTCTGTAATTGAATTCTTACTACCAAACATCCAACGAATCAGACCAAGCATTTTGCCCCCCCTATGTATTCAAATAAACACAAAGGTATTATACCGCCAAATGTACCAAAATGGGTAATTTTGGTTGTGTTGTGCTTACTTATTTCTACACTTTGATATTGATAAGATTTCATCAATAAGTGACATACAAGCATTTATGCTTTCATTGGATTCAGCAATTGAAGCCAGTATTGTTCTGGCCTCATTACTTAGCTCGTTGATTTTGGTGATTTGATTTTTTCGACGCGCCCGATAGTCGCGGTTTGCTTTGATAGCCTGCTGCCTGGCTGCTTCTTTCTTCTGAGTCGGTGTTGTGTAAATTGCTGGCCTCCCGACTTGAGGCGGTGTAATTCCTGCGAGAAGATCGCCAGTATAAATATCGGCATTTGCTACTGGCTTCTTCTTCATTTTTTAACTCTGTCTTATATATTTTACAAAATCGCTACTGTAAGTCTTGGGTTGTCAAAATAAAGCAAATAGTTTCTTTATCATTCTGATTTACTCTTCAATGAATTTTCCATTTCATCAGAAAACAATTGCAGTTCAAAAATCGATTTTTCATAACGACGATTAATACTTGCTTCATTCCTCTTTTCGCGTGTCGTGCTACGTCGAGAATTTAAGGCAAGTTGTCGTTTTACTGTTAAAGCCGCTTTAAGTGCCTCTGAATTGTTGCACAGCCATGTAGAACAAAAAACAGGGGCATAATTCAACTTACTTTCAATTTCTGAAATATGATGATCTAACAAGTTTTCCAGCACCTTTGTTGCAAATTGCCCCTGTCGCTTTGCAACCACTAAACCAATGCGGCTAGATTGCACGTATTCAATACGACGATTAACAGGGTCAAGTTGCAAGCGAGCAAGAATACGTCGTGTTTTTGATAAAATCGGCATTTTCTTTTTATTCATAAAATAATTCATCCTTATGATTTATTAGCCAATGCAGCTTCAAAAAGTGAAACCTGTTTTTTGGCTGCATCTAACTTTCGTTGCATTTCGATTTTGCTAAATTTAGATCGTTCAATTGCATTTGATTTTTCAACTTCATGCACTTGAGATTCAGCAATCCCTTCGACTATGGCTTTTTCAAGTAACGATGCTACTAGCTCAGAAACAGTGCAATCGCGGCCATCGCATAAATCAAAGTATTTCTTGTAAATTTTGGCATCAACTCGCGCAGATATTGGCTGGGTATGATTTGTGGTTGCGCTGCCTTTAGTGCCCATTAAATTATTCCGAGTAGTGTTGATTCGATAAAATTATTATACCCGTTTAAATGAGTATATCAAACTTTTATTTACCGCTTGTCGGCCAAGGTGCAGCCGCGCAAATTGCAGCAAACCGTTTGCTTATTCGCACCATCGCATTACGCACACTTTGCTCATTTAGTCCTGTCTGTATTGCAGCATCTTTGACCGATACACCATTGACCAGCACAAGCCTTGCAGCCTCTGAGCCAGTCGCGCTGCGTCCTGTTGTGCAGCAGTTGAATTGCTCATTCGTCATTTATTAACCCTTTTAAGATTCTATTTACTGCAACCGGAATAAATGTCTACGCATTAATTTCTTTAGTTCGTGCATTGCTGAACTTCTCAGTTTAATTGCATAAACTATGAGTGCAAAACCTATGAACATCAGGCACAAAGCAACGTCTACTATGCCAGTCAAAGAGCCAGCAATTAGGCTATTTTTAACAATGTCCAATGAAAGAACTAATATATGCACTCCGTATAAAAAACCAGCAATAAGACCAAGACCCAAAAGCTTTATTAATATTACTAAAGCTTCCGCACAAAAGTTTGCCATGCTTTCTTTAGCTAACATTTGGGTGATTACTCCAAAAAATATTTTCATCTACGACTTTAAAATCAGTACCGCAGTAAGATGCAATTGGCTTAATTACCGTTTCTATTAACTTCTCGCGGTCAAATATTCGCCCTGTATGCACTACTAAATGACCATCAAAGCCGCTCACATCATAAAAGAATGTCTCTTCACAGAGCTTGCACAGCGCGTTTCTATGGCCTCCTACTGGCTGCTTTAAATAGCCTTTGTCGTTTTTTTTGGGGATAAGCAATAAAATAGATTCATCCCAAAAATGGGCTAAAACCAAATGTGTTTTCACGCTGCTGGCCTTGTCAGATTAGCGCCATAAAAAAATAACCGTCTGGATTTATACGATCTACTAAACCAGTTCGCCAAGGACTTCCGTTTTTAGCGTCACGGAATGAAATTACTTTACCTAGTGCTGGCTTCGTATTTCCTTTTAAAATCACAAGTGCTGGCTGAGTACCTACTTTGCATGAATGAATCTTTGCTTTAGCCATTTAGTAATGCTCCATTGCTAGTGATATTCCACCAAGGTGACATTTCAACAATTTCACCATTATCTAGCTTTGCTTCATTCTCAAAAAAGAATGCCTCATATCGGGCTGAGTGTTCTAAGCAGAATGTTTCAAGTTCATCAATTTTTAAACGTGGAGAATACTTAAAGAATGGGTATTCATCATCCCAAAGCATTGCCGTTCCATCACCAAACAAATGCAAAGTTGTTCCTGAAAAATCCATCGCTGCTGCTGTAGCTGGAATGGTTCTCAGAAGTTCAAAATTTAGTACGTTTACTGCATCCTCTGACATGATTTTTCCTTTCAGTTTGCTTGTTTTTGATTGTACCCGTTTAAACGAGTATATCAAGATATTCATCTTTCTTTGTCTTTGTCTGTTTGATTTTTGCCAAGCTCGGCATTTATTTTTTTAGGTGTATCTTTAGGCTCTATTGATTTGCTATTCCCACTTGAAGCAAGCGTTGTACGTTCTTTTAAGAAGCTAACAGTATCAAGAGCCATTTTTTTATCATTGTTGCTGCCTGTCACAGCTAAAGCCTTAGCAACATCTTCATAAAGAGCTTTCATCCTTATGTTGTTCTTTTCTTCATGCTCTGGCGCTTTAATTCTCGGCTTATCCAACTCGCCTTTATTTTTGATTGCGTGATAACTTCTTGTCCTTCGGCCTCTGTTGAAATTCCCCCTCGCCCATGTTGGGGTCGCATTTGCATCAATACCACGTTCATTTAATTTTTCAGCGAAGGTTTCTCTCCATCGCTGCAAGTCAGCTTTACGCGGGTTTAAACGCTCTCCAGTTCGATCTGATACCGCTTTAACTGCAATATGAACATGCGGGTGTTTTTCGTCGTCATGCCTTACGAAAACATACTGATGCCCTGCCAATTCTGTTTTTGCAAACTCTCTTGCTGCGTCTTTGACTCCTTGCGGGTCTGTACCTGGGGCATTGATAGAACAATATGAAACGCTGATTTTGACCTTGCACCTTCACCCTCCCTTTCGATCTTTGCCCCTTTTTCTGTGAAACGATTGATTGTTTCTTCTGCGTCTACTTCTCGGCCTTCTTCATTTTCCAGCTTTAATTTATCGTCACGCGATATGTAATCAAGGTGTGCTTTGATCTTTTCAACCGTCTTGCCTGCTCCGGTAATCTTTACCATAACTTCGGGCGATTTTTTTAAAGTGCGCCCTAGCTTTGCTTTTGCTTGCTTCGGTGACATTTCTGAACGTATGGCCGCACCGCTCCCGCTTCCTTTGCTTTGTTTGTTCCCTCCGGTCAGCTTCCCGTTTTTAAATTTAATGTCCTTCCCTTTTTTGCCGCCCTTTCCTTTCCATGAAGTCCTTTCGCCCCATGCAACTAATACACCATCAACAGTCCTACTCATTTTTGAATTTCCCCGTTTTTATTTTCCATCTTTTCTGGCATGCCAAAATTGCTTTGCGCGTTACTTCTGTATGCTTATTGATTTCAACCGCCAATTTTTCTAGGAAAGGCAATGTTAGTGAATGATGATGTTTAAAAACATCTTCATTGATCGCGTGTGCTATCTGGTTTAAGTTTCTACCGATAGAAGAAAGCTGATAACTCGCCTCTCCCAAAATATCAATTTCTTTAACCGCAAATTCTGGTGAATCCGCAATCCATGCGCGAGTCAGACTAACTATAAATTCTTGCTTGGTCAGCCCGTAGAAACTTGATATTGCCTCAACAGCTTCAAGCTCTGATTTTCTTAACCTAACCTCGACTCTACCGCCTCCGGCCTTATCTGAAATTGTATCGTCTGCTGATTGACCAGTTTCAAAAACTGGCTTCTGCTTTTCTTGCTTGGCTTTTGCCAACTCTCTTTTTACAAGATCAACCAAAACCGAAGAAGGTTTGTAGCCTCGCTCCTTGCAATGCTTATCCCAATCTGCCTTTAAATCCCCTAGCCTTAACGCTATTAATTTCCCTGATTCTTTCCCTTTAGCTTTTTCCAAGTACATCACCCCTTAATGAAATCGCCACTGGCGAAACTGCGAGCGTAAGCCTCGCAAAAAACGTATGTTATACGTTTTTCGGCGTTAGCCTATCCTGCACTATTTAATTATCGCCTCTGAATCTTGGAATTTCCAAGCTTTTTCGTACTTGCTTTGTTTTTTCCGCTCTAAAATTCGCTTCATCCGGTTTTCTTTGGTTTTGCTTCGTTCTTCCGTACTTGCTTTGGTTTTTTCGCTCTAAATTTCGCTTCATCTGGTTTTCTTTGGCTTTGTTAGTTTTTTATTCTTTAAACCCGAAACCTAGTTTCGGGAAAACCAAAATCAGGGCAATCAGAAAAGGGGGTAGGTAAAAATCATCACCACTGATACCTGAACCATCACGGCCAGAACTCACAGCCTATTTTTGCCTTGCAAAAAAAAAACCCAACATACACTGTTGGGCTATTTTCATTTTCCGGTTTTACTGCCTTCAAACTCCGATTCTAAAAACCTCTGTCGCCTATTAAATGCAATATCAGATATGGCCTTGTGTAAATCCCCTGCAATTCCCTGGCTGTTGTTCCCATACTCAAGATTCTGAAAATAAATTTTCATGTTTAGCTTATGTTCCGCTTCTTGTGCATCAATAGGTATGTTCGGGTTTATGTGTCCGTTTTCCTCGTCTGTAATTCCAGTTGCCAGCCAAAAAGCAAAACAAGGCCAGCGTCTTGAAATTGCCTCTATCATTGAAATAGTCGGGTTTTGCCTTCCACATAAAACATTACGCCAGCTTGAACTTGGTATGCCTGTTTCTTCTTCAAGCGTTTTGCTTCTCCTGTTCTCGCTAGTTACTTTTTCAATAATTAGCAAAACACGCTGCGTTACATCACTTTGCATTTTTCGCCTCTGCATTTTTTTTCTTTTCAGTTGGGTAACATTCCGCCTCTTCACGCTCGTACTCTTCAACCCAATCTGTAAGACCTCTAAGAGCCTCCCTAGTCTCTTCATCAAGAGCTTTAACCTTTTCCACCACCGCCGGATAAAATTCATCCCTTGCGGCCTTGAATTCGATCTTCAAAGGCTTAAAGAACTTGCTAACAATCCGCAGCCTTTTTTTTGCTCTTTCTGAAAAAACCAGTTCATTACTCATTTCAGAACACCTTAAAAAACGGCCAGTCATTGGCTGGCCGTTAAAATTTAATTACCTTCAATAACGCCTTCAACTGTCATTTCGGCAACATTGATTTCAACTTCTTCGCCTGAAATTTCAAACTTAACCCAAACACGGCCAAAATCAGCTTTACGTTTCAGCAATAACATTGCCTCAAGACCACCAACAGAAACCAGCATTACAGGATTTTTGTACTTATCTAAACCCTCTGTTTTTGCTTCTTTTTCGTTGTTCGGATTGTGATAAGGCAAATTTGTTTTTTTAGTCTGGTCGGCAAAACCAGTTACTTTAAAATCGCCGTTACCTTCCTGCTGTTGGGCTTCGGTTTTATCGCCGTTGCCTTCCTGCTGTTGGGCTTCGGTTTTATCGCCGTTGCCTTCCTGCTGTTGGGCTTCGGTTTTATCGCCGTTGCCTTCCTGCTGTTGGGCTTCGTTTTTATCGCCGTTGCCTTCTTGCTGTTGGGCTTCGTTTTTATCGCCGTTGCCTTCTTGCTGTTGGCCTCCGGTTTTATCGCCGTTGCCTTCTTGCTGTTGGGCTTCGGTTTTGTCGCCCTTGCCTTTCTGCTGTTGGGCTTCGTTTTTATCGCCGTTGCCTTCTTGCTGTTGGCCTCCGGTTTTATCGCCGTTGCCTTCTTGCTGTTGGCCTCCGGTTTTATCGCCGTTGCCTTCTTGCTGTTGGGCTTCGGTTTTGTCGCCCTTGCCTTTCTGCTGTTGGGCTTCGGTTTTATCGCCGTTGCCTTCTGGCTTTTTGCCTTTAATCGAATCCCGCAAAGCATCAAGAGTAGGCTTTTTAATGACCACATCAGACGCAAGCCAAGCTTCTACAATTTCGCTGTTTTCTTCATAGAGTTTGCACAGTGTATATACATATTTTACTGTGCTTGTCCGTCCGTCTTTGTATGCCTGCATAACGCAATCGGGCGCATTGATGATGGTTTTGTAATATGACACTTCACCAGCATCAATACCCAATTGAGCCGCCACAACCTTTGCTGTCAAGCCTTCACCAAGTTTCTTTTGAACGAATCGCGCCATATCCAAGAGAGAAAGCCCCTTGCGCTTTTCATTTTCAGAAACCTGGGCGAAGTCGTTGATTTCGTGAATCTCAATCGTTGCAGCAATCGCCGTTTCTTTCAAAATGTCTTTGTGTGCCAAGTAGCGGCAAAACCCAACACGCAAAAGAAAATTACCATCATCAAGAGGGCGCAAAACGATTGGCTGAGTAAGACCAACAGTTTTAATATCTAAGGCCAAACTTTTGATGTACTCCCAATCAATTTCTGTGCGTGGGTTTTCAGGGTCGGGAATGATTTTTTCAATTTCAACCATGAGCGGCTTACCGTCGCTCACTTTTTCGCCTATATCCAAAGCCGATAAATCCAACATGGTTAAACCCCCATTTCTTTTGCAATGTGATCAAATACTGGCGCAATTTCTTTATAAGTGTCTTTTGCGCTCGTTAAATCCAACTTCCAAACTGGCTTACCTTCGGCCTGCGCTCTGGCAATACTGCTGCGCAAAGGAATAAAACAAAATGCCGTTTCATTCCGTTTCATCAGCATTTTCCCGCGTTGTGCAATGATGCTTGCAAGGTTCTTTTTCTGAAACGGGGTAGGCTCTACTTTGGTCGGTAACAAGCCAAGATGCTGCATAGCCTTGTTTGTTTTCAAGGCCAAAGTAACATCTTGCAAATGGCCTCCAATACCGTCGATACTCTCTTGGTTCAAATCAATAGGGCTGACAACATGCGAACAAACATTTAAACCGATTTGTACGCGAACATCAGGATTAGGGTTTGTATCAATAATGCAAATATCAAACTCATTACTTACCGCGTTCAAGAAAGCCCGAACATTTACGATAAATTGCGCATGTTTTTCAGCTTGGCTTTCAAGACAAAGCAATTTGTCGTTGTCTGCTGTAACAATCACAAAGCCTGTGTTGTCCGGCAAAGATTTGCCATTTGCACCATTTGCAATCAGATCACCCGCGCCAAAATTAGCTAGTTTTGCAATGCCGCCTGTTTTATATGCTTTTGACAAATTGGCCTGATGGTCAAAATCAAGAACCAAAACGCGAAGGCCGCGCTGCAAATGAAGGTGATAACCAAGCTGGCCAGCTACGGCTGATTTACCAACGCCGCCTTTTCGATTTGTAACCACAAGAGTTTTCATTTTTTCTTTACCCTAAAAAATTAATTAATTCGGCTTCTGTAATTTCGATACCGGCTTTTTTCAAAAATTGAAGAATTTGAGAATTTGCGTAACCCGACTCCCGTAGTCGTTTTACTTCACCCTGAAAACTTAAAAGGCTAGGGTGTTTCTTTGTAAATTCTTCAAGCTCTTGCTTTTTCACCAGCGCCAAAAAAAGCCTTTTAATGTTTGTAACGCGCTGTGGCTTTAGATCAAACTTGGCTGCCGCTTCTTTTGTACCAAGCCCTTCGACCAATACGGCAAAGGCACAATCTAAGGCATTGTCAGACCAGCGGCTTGCGCTGGCCTTAGCTTTATCAAAAGCGGCCTTATCAATCGCCATTAGCCTTTGGCCTGTTGATAAGCATTAGCGCCTGCTGATTGGCTTTGTTCGCCGTTGCTGCTTTGTTGGTTCAGTTGTTTGCGTTTTTCCGCGCCTGCTGCGCCAAACTCAAATTCTTGCACATTGAAGTTGTAACCAAAAACATCTTCACCGCTGCCGTTTTTGTAATTGTTATTATCAATTGTGTAATTCACGATCAATTGATCGCCTTTCATGCAATTTTTTGCAATTGCTTCACCGCGACCACGGAAAGCAGTAAATTGCAAAGAAACCGTTTTTTCACGCGCTGCGCCTGAATCATCTTTACCAGCGTAAACATTTTGAATCAGCGTGAACTTGCATACCGCACGATCACCAGAACCAGAAATAACAGGGGTAGCAGCAAGACGACCGATAAACATATTTGATTGCATTTTGAAGCTCCAGCATCAGAAGAGAGAGATTTAATAATACACACAAAACAAACAGATAGCAAACACAAAACAAACAGATAGCATAAAAGTGTGATTTTCACCACAAAGGGCTTTCGCCCTTTGCCTTAGCGCCGTTTTAGTTTGTTTTCTTTGTTTACCGCATAATCAATACGCGCCGCAATTTCAGCATCAGTTAATTGCTCCATTGGAACGATAGCAGTAGCGCCACGACAAACCAGAATGGCTTTAACTCCATCGGTGTGCGATTTGTAATCGTGGTGGGTGTGCTTAAAGATCAGCGCCAATTTTTCATCACGCGACAACATATCAACGGTTTTCATACATTACCCCCCTTCAAAAGACCACCTTTCACAACAGCGCCAAAAGTCATAAAACCACTTACCGCACCGTCAAAATCAACCACGCCATTTGCAACGCGCTTAATTTTTACAGGTTTTCCAGTACGGCCATGAATTACAGTTTCACCGATTTTTAAGTCCATCATTTTGCTCGGTTCGGTAGTAGAGCGGGAAGTAGAATTTTGATTTTGCATGGTTTGGCATCCTTTTTTGTAGAGGGTTTGTTATCACTTCACTTCGGACTGGCGTTTCGCGGTTAGCCCGTTTTGAAGCTGGCCGGATAAGCCAGATTGACAAGGACAAGATCAAAGCCGCATGCGCAAGGCGAAGCCGCGAACGGGTGTAGAGCTTGAGCGAAGCGGTACTTGTTAATCAGGCGCGGCCAGCGATAAATCTAGGGCTGCGAAACACCAGCGAATGAAGTAGAACCCGACGAAAAAGGGGGTTTGCCAAGCCTTGCAAGACCAAAACAAGAGGGCATAGCCCCCAGGCTATGCGGGAAATTGAGCGGGGGAAGCCTGCGCCCCTGCGAACGGGGAAACCTTGCGGTAGGGGCGGGTAGCCCCTTTGAGCTGGCGCTTTTTAGGCCGCTTTAACAGGGTGTAGGCATGGCCTTGCCATGCTGATAGGTGGGTGGTTATTTTGGGTGTTAGGGGTGGTTTACAGTCAAAGGCTAGGGGTCGCGCCTTGCGCGTAGCGCCACCGCCAAGGGCGGCTTGGAATTTCCAAGAAATGACAATATTCAGTCAGACCAAAAGCCTAAATAAAAACAGATCAAACGCCTTTATATTGTCAGACCATCGGTCTTTTATTAATCAGCTAGGCTGATTCTTTTTTATAGTTTGGTCTGTTTGTTTTGTATCCGCTATTCTGTCTTTATATGCTCGCGTAGTCTGGTTGTTTTTTGTCATAAATACAGCGACACAATAAAATCCACTCAAACCGCAAAAAGGATGATGATAGCGCCTTGGTCGGGCGGGGTTTCCGGCCAAGGCGCGATTTTTAGATTTGAGCCTGCGCACCTTCTATCTTTACAGTCGGCGGGTAATAGAACCCATATTTTGATATGTGCGCGGCTTGATCTTGAACCAGTCGCCACGCTCTACCGCACTTCGGGCATTGGAACTGCCCTAATGGTAGATTGCCCGTTAAAGTCTTTGTAAAGTCCTCAAAATCGGCGCAATGGCCGCATTTGCAGCTAATTTGCATTGTTTATGCTCCTTTCGGGTTAAAAATAAGGAAAGGGGCTATAAGCCCCTTTCGCGCATTAATTAATCATCAGAATCGGCAAGCGGTATGCCGTGTTTTTTCTTGATTTCTGCAAGCGGGGTAGGCTCAAAAAACAAATCTAGCTCTGCACCGCATGACACAATTTCTGTAATGGAAATATAGCCAAGCTCGCCGCAATCGAGCGAATTCACAAAACCAAACGCCTGCGTAACTCCATCAGTAACGTCTTTTTCTGTAATGTAAAAATCAAAGCCCCCAATGAAATAATGCAAGTAAACAATGGCTGCATCGCCTTTGCCGTCCTGCTCGTATGTTTTAGGCATATCGAGAACACGAACCGCCATTTCTAGCGACTTATCACGAAAATATTGTCTTTCTTCACGACTACGCAAACCTTCAACCATCGCGCCCAATTGGGCTTTAGGCATCCACAACTTCAAGCCCATAAGCGCAGCTTGCCAAGGCGTAAAAGTAGGGTGTTTGAATTCAGGCCGTTCAAGTACATCATTTTGCTGCGGTTCGGTAGTAGAGCGGGAAGTAGAATTTTGATTTTGCATGGTTTGGCATCCTTTTTTGTAGAGGGTTTGTTATCACTTCACTTCGGACTGGCGTTTCGCGGTTAGCCCGTTTTGAAGCTGGCCGGATAAGCCGGATTGACAAGGACAAGATCAAAGCCGCATGCGCAAGGCGAAGCCGCGAACGGGTGTAGAGCTTGAGCGAAGCGGTACTTGTTAATCAGGCGCGGCCAGCGATAAATCTAGGGCTGCGAAACACCAGCGAATGAAGTAGAACCCGACGAAAAAGGGGGTTTGCCAAGCCTTGCAAGACCAAAACAAGAGGGCATAGCCCCCAGGCTATGCGGGAAATTGAGCGGGGGAAGCCTGCGCCCCTGCGAACGGGGAAACCTTGCGGTAGGGGCGGGTAGCCCCTTTGAGCTGCGCCCAATAAAAAACCGCGCATAGCGCGGCTTTTCTTTTTGATTTATTTTGATGTTATCCAATTGCTTTATCAATGGCTGCGCGTACTTTGGTGATGTATTCATCAGGCAAGTAAGAGCGAAGATCATCAGCAAGAATTGCTTGAGCCACTTCAAGCAATTTAGGGGCGGCATTAATTAAATTGCTGTTTGGATTGGCGCAAACATCATTAATATAGCTAACATCAAATGTATCTTTGTACCATTGTGCCGCTCTCATATATTGAGCGGTAATATCGCCAAGTCGTTGCGTGTATGGTGATGATTGGTTATTGGGGTACAAAGCATCAACAATCGTTGTTTTAATTTGGTGACTTAATCTTGCGTTTTCGCCCATTGCGAAAACAATGTTGTTTAAGCATTTTCGTTTTTGATATGGGTTTGGGTTGTTATTCACAACAGGCATAAAAGACACTGCGGCTAAATCATTAGTGTGCTTATCTTGAACTTTTAATAAATCAGCCACAAGAGTTATTAACTCTTTTGATTCATCATCTGTGTTAGCAACTACTGTTGCAAGTTTAAAAAGTTCTTCGTTTTCTTGAATAAAATCACTCATGCTTTACATTCCTTTTAAAAATAAAATCACATCAAATCAAATTTACAAGCGAACGGAGTTCGCAAGGGAGAGTGCCGTTAGTGGCCTCCGGCCATCAAGACAAGCTGGCTTGGCTTGACCCGAAGGGCAAGGTACGTGTTGCGTAGCAACCTCCCCCATGCTGATAGAATTAAGCATTATCGCTACGTTCTAAACTGTCATACCAGCGGCAATCACGCTGACCATTAGTTTTTTGTTGTTCAAGTAAATACATAGAAAAACGACGACTATCTTTACAATAAAAAACCACGTTATCTGATTTTGCATCAAATGCCACATTAAAGTTATTAATTGATTTTGATTTAATAGCTTCTCTTACAGCCTGCCTAGTGAATTTAATATCTCGCGCAGACCCAACATTATGATGCAATTTATCAAGACCAATAACAAAAATAGTTTGTGCGCCTAAATGTTTAGAGCCAATTTCTAATAAACGACGATCAAAGCCTGATTTCAAATCAAAGAATTGTTCATCTATCGTAAGAGCTTCAACTTTTTCACCTGTCAAATGATTATAAAGCCAATTGCAAAGCGTAATTTTAAAGCTGCGAATTGATTTAACATCATCAGGCGAAACTAAACCATCATTAGAAGAAGGCTGCTCAATGTCTGACTTTAAAGAAACATCAACTAAGTCGAACTCAGATATTAATGAGAATTCGCCAATATTAATTGTGCCATTAGAAGGCATATTTGTTTCATAAAAAGTCCGGCGCAAACGAATAATAGTTTTAAAAATATTAGAGTAAGCGGTAGCACTATCGCCGCGTTTTGCGTAAACAAGAAATTTATGCGTATCAATTAATAAAGTAGGTGAAACGGGTAGGCCGTTATCTCGCGCATAAAGTAATTGCGAACATGCGAACATGATTAATTCTTTGTCAAAGATTGTAGCGCAACCGTATTTTTCGCTTGGCGTAACCCGAACGCGATACTTTGTAGATGGGTTGAAATAATTACGCGGCTTGAGGTTGTATCTAACGTCTTTGCTAATCGAAAAGAAAGGCGCAATTAAGGTGCTAAGGTCGCTCTTTGGCGAAAGATCGGTAAAGCAAGCATCAAACAAATCAAGTTGTATAAGACTTTCAGGATTTTCCGCGCTTGTGCTATTATTTGTATTCATTATTATTTACCCTAATGATAGTGACGACCCCAAAGCCTGCGCACTCCCGATGCGTGGGCTTTCTTTTTTATTGCTCTGCTTCGGCCTTAACGCTTAAAGATTTTTTTGCTTTTTCGCGCTTTTTCAAGGCTTTGCGTAGCAAATCCACATTGACAAGCATTGCTTCAAGATATTTGTCTACCTGTGCCTGCGTATCTGCGTCTGTAGAACTCACTAATTCAGTAAGTTGCTTGAACTTTTCCGGCGCATTAGAAATAGCAAAAAACTTCATTGAGCGATTGTGAGATGCGGTTTTTTCATTGCCCCATTTTTCGGCTTCAATTTTTTCATCATCCGTCAGAAGATCAATAATCGAGGACGGAAACGAATTCAAATATGAATCAAAAGAGCCAATCATTTTTTGGCGGCAACGCTTCAAGTCTGAATCATAAACTGAGCGAATCACCTGATATTTACGCCCCTGCAATCGAACAATCATAATTAACCCCATGAGATTTATAGTAATTATATTGCATAGACTGATTAAAAACAAGCAGACTACACAAATAATTATCAGGAAGTAAAAAGCTTGGAATTTCCAAGCTCTGACAACTATTAATCAGACTATACGCCAAAAACATAGGAATAGCATGATAAGAAAATATCCGCTAGTCGGATTGTATAAAATCAGACATGCACAGCCCCCAGGCTGTGCGGCTTTCTGCGCGGGAAGCCTTGCGGCAGGGGCGGCAAGCCCCTTTGAGCTGGCGCTTTTTAGGCCGCTTTAACAGGGTGTAGGCATGGCCTTGCCATGCTGATAGGTGGGTGGTGATTTTGGGTGTTAGGGGTGGTTTACAGTCAAAGGCTAGGGGTCGCGCCTTGCGCTAAACCAAAGGAATTTTTGCAAAACTGAGTTGGTCATATTTCTTTATAAAATACGGCCATGTTTCAATAATGCTTTGTTTCTGCCTGCTATTCAGCTTCAAGAATAAAGACAGCCAATTAATAGCCGCTAAAAATGCGCCATAAACGGTTTTAAATTGTCCGTTGCTTAAATTTATTTTATGCGTCTGCCTTTTCATGCCTTCGGCCTGCCCGACGACTACACGAATATATACAGTATTTCTATTTTTAAGATGCTGCACACCAATATAAGAAGGTGAACCATCAGCGCAAATTAAGGTGAATGTCGCAAGAACATCACCTTTTTTATTTTTCGCTTTTTTCGGCTTTAAGTACCTTGTTGCAAGGCTGGATTCTAGTTTTTCAATTAAGTAATTATTTGCGATAGCTTCGTTTTTTTCACTTGCATACTTGCACAATTCCTTGCCTTCTCCGGTCACGCGAAAACGAGAAACTTTGTAAGTTCCTTTAATTCGTACTGACTTGTAAAACATATTAATTGTAACGGCCTGCATCGCCGCCAAGTATGATTTTTTCAGGTGAAACCGCAAACAACAAAGAATCATAAAACCACATCAGGCCAAACAAAACTACATCAAAACCAAGCATGAAATAAATTACTTTGTTCGGTGCATCAACAAAGTAAGCCACTGGAATGATGATAAATGATAAACCGATTGCGATATGTGAAACAAAAGTAAGCGGTACGCGCAAAACCATCAAAGAAAAGAAAATAACATAACGTACAATCTTCAACAGATCACGACCAAAGCCAGCGGCTTTATCAGAAAAACCATTGCTTTTAATTTTGCTTTCTAGTGGTTTATTGTTAGCCACTGGATTGACGCGCTTTGTAGTATTTGATTTATTCATGTTTTTTCTCGGAAACATTACAACATTACTTGATACCATGATAGACCCCTTTCAATTGAAATTATTTACAACTTAATTATAGTAAATAAAAAACAAATAACCGTATTAATTTAATGCTTCGTGATATAAATCACATAACGCCCAATAAACGGCGCTATCAATTAAAACAATTCAGCCTGATAAGCCGCATTAGAATTTGATTTAACATGAACATCTTTAAATACATTTTTCAAATTCAACAGGCATTTACCTATCAATTCGCCAACAGCTACAAAAGGGGGGTAGCAAATGCTTTGGCCTAATAGCTGATGACCAAAAGTAAGGCTAACATTATCAGAAATTAGCGTTTCTGGAATCATTTTGCAACGTGCATGCTCTTTAACTGTGACTTGGCGCATCAAATTTTTATTAACGGGGTGGCGCACTTTGATCTCAGTTGATCTCACTTTGGCATACCCTGCGCCGATTGTCGGCACTTTCACGCTTTCAGCATCGCAAACCTGCATCTGAAAACCCTTACCGTCTGCAATGTCTCGCTCTTGCTTTGCAAGCAAACCTTTCATTTCAGACCATCTTGAATCATCAAGTGGCACATCATCAAGAATATCACCAAGTCTTTTTTGTTCTTTTTCTGGTCGGCTTAAATCAGATAAATTAAAATTTAATCCAGAAGATACCGCTATTGCACATAACCGCGAACGGTTTTCAAGTACATTCCAATCATCGGCATTTAAAATTTCTTCGTGTAATGTATAGCCAAAATCTCTTAATTGATTACGGATAATCCACATACTCGCACTAGATTGATAAGGTACAACATTTTCAATTAATAAAATTGATGGGTTTAATTTTCCAATAATAGCCAGAAAAGAAGCGACAAGCCCTCCCACGCTTTCATGTTGTTCAGCGCATGCAGTGCCTTTTTTTGCGCGGCCTGCTACGCTTGCGCCTTGGCATGGAATACCTGCCGCTAAAAATAGCGTTTCAGGTAATGCGTTCAAGGTATCAAAATCCCATGCTAATTCTTGCATTGGCATTGCCAGCGATACGGTATTTTTATCCCATAAAGAATTATGCTCTTGTGCATGCTCTAACATTTCAGCAGAAATATCATTAGCCCATACCAATTTTGTTTTAATTCCTACTGATTCAAAACCAGAATGTAAAGCATGGTCTAAAATTCCACCGCCATGACTAATTGAACCGCAAGGGATTGATTGGCCTGATTTAATCAATTCCATCAAGCGCGATTCTCTTTCAATCCGTTTTTTTTCTGATGGTACGGGTACAATATAAATTGTATCGTTATCAAAAATAACTTTTACCGAATTCATGCCAGAAAAACACTCTAGCAACTGACTTGCATTAATATCAATAATTGGCACAACCTTATCGTTCCGTTTTCTCATAGAAACAATGCGCGTACCGTTTTCACATACAGTCAAACGAATTGATTTTTTTTCATTATCCAGCAAAACATCAAATTGCTTTCCAGCTTCAAAACCTGCGGCTTTTAATGCTCCACCTTCAAGCCAAACGCGAGGGGCATTTCTATTTTCACCAATTTTTGCAATGTGAACTGATTTCATTTTCAACACCCCTATCAATTAGAAATAACGAACAACAACAGCAAGAGCCAAAACACAAAAAGACATTACGCCTTTATCTGAATTTAAGAATTCAAAGATCATCATTTTGCTCGGTTCGGTAGTAGAGCGGGAAGTAGAATTTTGATTTTGCATGGTTTGGCATCCTTTTTTGTAGAGGGTTTGTTATCACTTCACTTCGGACTGGCGTTTCGCGGTTAGCCCGTTTTGAAGCTGGCCGGATAAGCCGGATTGACAAGGACAAGATCAAAGCCGCATGCGCAAGGCGAAGCCGCGAACGGGTGTAGAGCTTGAGCGAAGCGGTACTTGTTAATCAGGCGCGGCCAGCGATAAATCTAGGGCTGCGAAACACCAGCGAATGAAGTAGAACCCGACGAAAAAGGGGGTTTGCCAAGCCTTGCAAGACCAAAACAAGAGGGCATAGCCCCCAGGCTATGCGGGAAATTGAGCGGGGGAAGCCTGCGCCCCTGCGAACGGGGAAACCTTGCGGTAGGGGCGGGTAGCCCCTTTGAGCTGGCGCTTTTTAGGCCGCTTTAACAGGGTGTAGGCGTGGCCTTGCCATGCTGATAGGTGGGTGGTTATTTTGGGTGTTAGGGGTGGTTTACAGTCAAAGGCTAGGGGTCGCGCCTTGCGCGTAGCGCCACCGCCAAGGGCGGCTTGGAATTTCCAAGAAATGACAATATTCAGTCAGACCAAAAGCCTAAATAAAAACAGATCAAACGCCTTCATATTGTCAGACCATCGGTCTTTTATTAATCAGCTAGGCCGATTCTTTTTTATCGTTTGGTCTGCTTGTTTTATATCCGCTAGTCTGTTTTTAAATTGTCGTATGGTCTGATTTATTTTTATCTGTCGTTCTGTTTTTGTGCTGCAAGTCTGGCTTTGCATTGAAAGCGAACGGAGTTCGCAAGAGAGAGTGCCGTTAGTGGCCTCCGGCCAGCAAGACAAGCTGGCTTGGCTTGACCCATCGGGCAAGGTGCGTGTTGCCGCTAGGCAACCTCTCCAAAATCCGAAAAGACAATAATTTTCATAAACTTATGGCAAATAAAAAACCCGCACACGCGGGTTTAATTTATCGTCTGTCTGTTCGATCTGGTATCGGCTCTCTTTGCCTTCTTTCTCGCTCTTGATGTTCGTCTTGCGATTTCATTATTTCCCCCTAATTAAATTGATTTTCTTTATTTGCTGCAATCAATTCATTGAATATTAAATCTGCATTGTTTCTAAATCTATTTTTATTCATCTTTCTGGCTTGGTCTATCAATAGTAATAATTCTGATTTGTCAGAATTAAGTTTAATTTCAGGTGAAACACCAAAATTAAATTTGGTGCTTTCATCTGGCGCGTAAGCGCCCCAAGCCGTTTGCAAAGTAAGATACTTTGCTGATTTAGTTTTTGCAATAAACGTAAAAGCGCACATCATGTTTAAATGCTTTGATAATGGCAAGAAGTAGAACCCGACGAAAAAGGGGTTTGCCAAGCCTTGCAAGACCAAAACAAGAGGGCATAGCCCCCAGGCTATGCGGGAAATTGAGCGGGGGAAGCTTTGCGGTAGGGGCGGGTAGCCCCACTTAAGCTAAGGTTAATCAAGATGTAGTAAAATGTCTTAAACTCTTAAAACCTGAAACAATAGCTTTAAACTATTAGAAAATGTAGATAGATATACTAATGCGCAAGGCGCAAGCACTCAGTAAGAAAGCAAACCCTTCGCCTTATCCTAAAAACATTGGTTTTAAATGGTCAATTACCTATTAAGTATCAGCATGGCAAGGCCATGCCTTCGCGCTGGTGAATGTGCGGTGTTAATAGGATAAGAAGATAACAATAGTTGGCAGTTATACGCACGCGGTTACGGTTTTGTAACCTTTTGAATTAATTACTTATAAATAGCTTCTTGGTATGTGTAGATCGGGTATTTTAGTATGCGTAGATCGGATTTTAGAGTATGTGTAGATCGGTCTTTGGTATGTGTAGATCGGTAGCTGGTATGTGTAGATCGGTAGATTTTTAAGATTACTTGGTATGTGTAAATCGGTAGTTCAGCTTACTTATTCAAGGGTTTTCCCTATTGATTTACTTTGCCTGATGATCTTTTTGTAAGGCGTTGGTATTATTTCCTGTGGTCTTTCCTCTTTGGCCTTACTTGATCTGTTTTTTCTCTGTTTTGCTTAGTTTTTCGGGGTTTTTTCAGGTTAAAAGATAACAATAGTTTTAAAGTTAAACGCATGCGCGGTTACGGTTTTATAGCTATATGATTTTATTACATTTTTATGCTGTCTCGGTATGTGTAGATCGGGTTTCATGGTATGTGTAAATCGGGTCTTTTGGTATGTGTAGATCGGGTTTTGGTATGTGCAGATCGGGTTTCATGTACTTGTTGTGTGGTTTTTTCTGTGAAGTTACCCACAATTTCTAACTGATTGAGTCAGAAAAACAACTGAAATATGCTTAGTTTTGTAATAATTCGCGCCCTTGCCTCTTCTAAGTGCCTGCTTATCGGCCTCTGGTATGTGTAGATCGGGTCTTGGTATGTGTAGATCGGGGTTTCGGTATGTGTAGATCGGGTTTCGATCTTTTGCGCAGTAAGAATTAACGCCTAAATCTGTGGATAAGTTGCTTTTGAGCATTAAGCGGCAGGATGACGCAAGGGCGAGTGCCGTTAGTGGCCTCCGGCCAGCAAGACAAGCTGGCTTGGCTTGGCTTGGCTTGACCCATAGGGCAAGGTAGGTTTCGCGTAGCGAACGCCCCACAATAAATTATTACCTATTTCCAAAATGCCATATTTTGGTCATAATCCAACACCATTTTTAATCATCGCTGATCTAAACTTATAAGCAACTTGTGGCAAGGAATCTAAAATAACAAGCGCAAACGCGGCAATACAGGGCAAAAAAGATGCTAACTAAATGGCAAGATAAAAAAACAATAACTGATGTTCAATTGGCGAAAGTCTCTAAAGCGGGGGGAGTCCTTGAATTAAGAATTACTCAACTTGAAAATACTGAATTTGTCGTGGACGCAATAATTTCTTGGACTAGGCATCCTTTGGCTTTGTGTACTCGTAGAAATCAAAATGAAGCCCGAACATTTGTCGATCTTGACCGAATGTTGAAGCATTTTCGCTCGATCACGCCTGAAATCAGAAAATACAAACTGAATATGCACCGCTTTTTTTTCACGCAAGAAGCATCGGAACTAAGTGAACTCCCAACAATACAACTTGTATTTACCCCGCAACAAACGCAACCAAAATAGTATAATTTGGTAGCAAACCTGATACACTAGCGGTTACTTCTTACCTGAGAGAGTAACCGTAAATGAAGAAACTAGCCGCAATCCTTACAACAGCCTCACTTCTCGCAGTTCCTTTTGCTCATGCAGACGACTGGGGTTGTGAGGTTCTTTTATGTCTAAGCAATCCCAACGGCGCAACTGCCGTTTCTGAATGTGTACCCCCAATTAAAAAGCTTTGGAAAGAATTAGCAAAAGGTCATGCGTTCCCAACGTGCGTAATGGGCGGTGCTGGTAATAGTGCCGAACTGTCAAACGCAGAATATCCGCTTTGTGATGAAGGTTTTGAGGTGCTTCAAAATGGCGCTTATGCGACTACGAAGCAATTATTTGCACAAAACCGCTTACCAAATGGAAATGTTAGCAATAACATTCCTGTTTATATGGGAAGTGAATTAAAAGGTGTTTATTCTGGCGGTCAAAATGGGCGAAAAGAATATCCATCAATGATTTGCGTTAAAAAGCCAGTGTCTGCAACATTTGTTCAAAATTTTTCAATTGTAAAGAATCCAAATTGCGCTAATCAATGCGGTAACAATTCAACATTCATTAATCGAACTGTAATGGTTGTTGATGATGTTGTTGTTAAATCGGCGTATCAAGGTGGTTTTACAGTTGATGTAACAATTGAAGGTAAATTGTTCAAACGTGTAAATAGCAATAGCGAAGATTAAAATGGATTTCATGGCCTTGGCGCAACAGTGCGCCCCGATGTTCACCCCCAAACAATGGCGGCTGTTGTTAAGGTCGAATCACAATATAACCCTTACGCTATTGGCGTAGTTAAAGGCCGTTTAGAGCGCCAGCCTAAGAATTTAGTTGAAGCGGTAGCTACAGCTAAAGAATTAGAGCGTTTGGGTTATAATTTTTCACTTGGTATTAGCCAAGTGAACCGCTATAACCTGGCATCGCTTGGTTTGTCTTATGAAACCGCTTTTGATGCTTGTCACAATATGAAGGGCGGCGGTCGAATTTTGACCGATTGCTATACATCTGCTTCAAAGAAACTCACGCCTAAAGGTGTATCTCAAGACGATATATTAAAGGCCGCATTTAGTTGCTATTACTCCGGTAATTTCACAACCGGATTAAAGCCCGATTTTAAAGGTCAGCCAGCGTATGCTGATAAAGTCGTTGCTGCGGCCATTTCTGTGACCCCTACGGCAATTAAAGTGCCGCAAGTGATACCTGTAGCACTCACAGTTAAAGCAAGCCCAAGCTCTGTACCTAATTCAATCCCTGTTTCTGGTCGCCCTAAATCAACGGCAAATCAAACTGCGCAAAACAATGCGCCTATCGTTCTTGAATCGGCATCGCCTGTTATGTTGCAAGCGGTACAACCGCAAAGCCAAAGTCAAGATGATGCAATATTGCATAAGAATTTGCCTGAACAAAAACGAAAATTGGTATTTTGAAAATGAATAGAGTAATCAATAAAGTTGATTATCTTCTTTCCAGACATGAATTTAAAGTCGTTATGAATTGCCCTCATTGTTTAACCCGTTTGGTTTGTAAAAATCTAAATCCAAAAGGATTGCAAGGTAACTGCGGTAAATGTGGTAATTCATTTTCAGTATCGGAAACGGTTTCTTTTAATATTGCATAGGTGAATTTATGAGCAATTCAGATTCAACGGTATCTGTATTTAAAGCTAAGGCTTCGGCTTTGGTTATTGAATGTCCGGCATGCAATGCGGAACAAGAAAACTGGATTAAAGACCCAAGAGGTGATGAACATGAATGTGATGCTTGCGGCAAAACATACCGTGTTTCAATCGCTGCTCAGATTGAAATTATTTAATTTCTTGGAATTTCCAAGCTCCTAAAGAAAAAGAATCATGCCGAATCTAATGATCGTAGAAAGCCCGACAAAGGCAAAAAAAATTGGTGCAATGCTTGGTGATGGTTGGGTAGTTCGCGCAAGTCGCGGCCATATTCGTGACTTACCGCAAAGCGGTATGGGGATTGATCTAACTAATTTCAAGCCGACTTATCAGGTGTATTCCGATAAAAAAGATATTGTGGCGCGTCTTAAATCTGATGTTGAAAACGCTGATGTGGTTTATCTGGCGACAGACCCCGATAGAGAAGGGGAAGCGATTTCATGGCATTTGCAACAAGTATTAAAACTTAAAGATAACTATCACCGCATTACATTTGATGCAATTGCAGAAGATACAATTAAAAAGGCGATTGCATCGCCTAGAAAAATTGATCTTGCAATGTTTGCCGCACAAGAGGCAAGACGATTGGCTGATAGGCTAATCGGCTATGAAGTATCGCCTTTAATTCAATCCTTATCCGGTGTGCAAAATGCGTCTGCTGGCCGTGTTCAATCGCCTGCGGTACGCCTTGTTTTAGATCGTGAAAAGGCAATTAGAGCATTTAAAGCGACTAGCCATTATTCGGCAGAAGCTGAGTTTGCCCCAAAGTGGACTGCTGAATTAATTGTTGCAGATCACATTGCCGATTCATCGCCATACTTGCTTGACCGCCGCGTTGCAGAGCAAGCGGCATCGGCAAAACAGTTTAAAGTTGTTTCCGTTTCAAGGGGAAAAGAAGCGCGTAGAGCGCCGCCGCCCCCGTTTTCAACCAGTACGCTTTATCAGGCCGCATCGGTTACGCTCGGTTTCACATCAAACGATAGTGCTGCTTTGGCGCAAAAATTATTTGAACTTGGCGCGATTACCTATCACCGGACTGATAGCGTAAATTTTGAGCCTGAACAGGCCGAATTGATTAGGGATTTTGCGGTTTCTAAGGGTTTAGCTGTGCCTGCAAAGCCTCGCCGTTTCAAGTCTAAAGACTCAGCGCAAGAAGCCCATGAAGCGATTAGACCGTATTCAATCAGCGTAATGTCTGCTGGTGAAGATGAAGATCAAAAGAAGCTGTATCAAATGATCTGGCTTCGTGCCTTAGCTTCGCAGTGCGAAGATGCGGTTTATAGCCTTACCGAAGTTGTCCTTGAAGCTCAAGGTTTGAATTCGACTTATAGATTTAAGGCCAATGGTCGTAAATTAATTAGTCCTGGTTGGCGAAAAGTAACGCCTAATGATTTTGATGATGATAATGAAAATGCAGAAGCAAAGGGCGATACTCCTGAAATACCAGAATTGAAAGAAGGCATGATTTTACCTGCAATTAAAACTCGCGTTATGGATAAAAAGACAAGCGCCCCTTCGCGCTATACAGAAGCATCATTAATTAAAGCTCTTGAATCTGCGGGTATCGGTCGGCCTTCTACATATCCGGCGATTTTAAAAGGGTGTTTTGATCGCGGGTATATCGAAGTTAAAAAGAAACTGTTTTATCCTACTCCAGTAGCAGAATTGTTAATGGGGTTTATGATCGGGCGGTTTACATTTGTTGAATTGCTATATACGGCCAAACTCGAAGAAGCTCTTGATGCAATTGCAACTGGCAAATTGCAGCAAAACGTAGTTTTAACAGGACTTTATAATCGTTTACGCCAAGAAATTGAGCATGTAAAAGCGACTGAAACGGCGGTAATTGCTCACCCATGCCCTGCATGTGGCGCGGCCTTGCGCCGTATGAAGGGTGAACATGGTCATTTTTGGGGTTGTAGCCGTTTTCAAGAAGGTTGCAAGGTTTCAATGAATGACGAAAAGGGCAAGCCTGTACCCAAACAGCCAAAGGCTCAAGCTCCGGCCTCTCAAAAGTACGCATGCCCGAAGTGTGCTAAACCCTTGCGACTGATTGACAGCGCCAAGGGCAAGTTTTGGGGTTGTACCGGATATTCCGAAGGCTGCAAATCATCCTATCAAGATAAAGGTGGTAAGCCAGTTTTTAAATAGAATCCCTGAAGTGCGACGACTTGATAGGCCAGCATTACGCTGGCCTTTTTTTATTTGTAATTGGATAAAAAAAAGCAAGCGAAAATCTCAATAAATACATGAAAAATATGCGTTTGTGCGGATATGCGACAAATGAAAAGTTATGTATCAAGCTCGTTGCACATTACGACCAAAATGGTATAATTTGGCAACGGTCAGGGGAAAGCTTACCGTTTTACGTTGCACTTACTAACTACAGGATATTTTCATAAATGCGTAAATTTTTCAAAGCTGCAAAAACTAAAGTTCAAAACGTATCAGCAAAAGTTGCGGCAATGCTGGCTGTAGCTGGTGTTTCCGTACAAGTTCAAGCTGCTGGTGGTTTGGAAAAAGTAAACACGTTTTTGGATAACATTTTAGGCGTGTTAAATGGCGCGTCTATCGCCGTTGTAACGATTGCTATTATTTGGGCGGGTTATAAATTCCTGTTCAAAAATGCAGAAAAAGAAGAAATTATCAAAATCGTTTCTGCTGGCTTATTGATCGGTGGCGCTGGTCAATTGGCTGTATTCCTGTTGGGTTAATTAATGATTCGACAAGACCCGATCTTTAAAGGGGCGACTCGCCCCGCTATGGTTTTCGGTGTGCCGCTAGTGCCGTTCTTTATTGTAGTTTGTGGGCTGGTTCTTTTCTCTGTTTGGTTTTCGTTTTTCTTTATGATTCTTGCGCCAATTGCAGTTTTTGCAATGCGTCTAATTACAGAAAAAGACGATCAATCATTTAGAATTATCGGTGTTAGTTTATTGCTTGGTGTGCGGCAAAAGCATAAAACTTATTGGGATGGTATGCACTCTTACTCTGCTATCAGCAATAAGCGAATCGAGAAGCGTTAATCAAAGCTAGGGCGGTGCGTTTAGTGCCGCCCTTGATTTTTTAATAACGAGGTAAAAAACAAGATGAACATGCCTATTGAAAAGCACGTTGCTGCTGCAATGGAAGGTGAAACGCTAGACGATTACATTCCGTTTTCGTCGCATTACAATCACAACACAATTAAAACTAAAGACGAATGTTTTATTCGTCTATATCGTTTAGATGGTATCGCGCATGAATCTGCTGATGCTGTCGATATTCAATCACGGATTGAATCGCTACATACATTTTATAAGTCAATTGGTGCGCCTACTGTCGCCTTGTGGCAATACCAGTTGCGCACAAAGCGCCATGATAAATTGGATGGTGAATTTAAAACTAATTTCACCCGCGACCTTTGCCAAAAATACAATGATAAGATTGGCGAAGAAGAATTGTTTGTAAATGAATTGTATATTGCAATTGTTTACAAGCCTTATCGTGATACTGCATCAAAAATGCGCCTTAAATCATTAAAAGGTAATCGTGAATTATTGATTTCTGAGTTTGAGCAACACATTCAAGCATTAGATGAAATTGGTAACAAATGCCTCCAGTCATTTAAACGCTATGGTATTGAAGAATTAACAACCTATACGCTTGATGAATTTGGCGATAAAGTCGTATTTTCAGAAGGTCTTGAATTCTTCCATTTTCTGCTTACTTTCCAATGGCAACGTGTGCGAGTGCCTAAAAAGCCACTTTATGAGTATTTGAATAATGCTCATGTTCTGGCCGGAACTGAAACAATCCGTGTGAGTACGCCGCGACAAACTCGATATGCGCAAGCTTTAGATTTTAAAGAATATCCGTCAATGTCTGAGGCGGGTATTTTGAACATTACAATGTATTTAGCTGCTGAATACATCATGTGCCATTCGTTTACGTTTATGTCGCGTAGTGGCGGTGTTGAATTTCTCGAAAAAACACAGCGTCAAATGCAAAACTCAGAAGATGGGGCGCAATCGCAAATTGAGCAATTGAACGAAGCTATTGATGATTGTGCATCCGGTGAAATCCTGATGGGCGAATATTATTTTAGTATGCTTGTTCTGGCCGATACACCTGAGATTTGCACAATCAACCGCAATGAGATTGCAGCGGCCATTGAAGAATTAGGTTTTGTTGTTGCGAAAGTAGATCGCGCAACAATTGCCCCATACCTGGCGCAACTCCCGACAAATTGGAAATATCGCTTACGCAATTGTGTCTTAACAAGCCGCAATTTCGCTGGCCTTATGTCTTTCCATAACTTTGCAAGCGGCAAGCGCGATAAAAACCCTTGGGGTCAGGCTGTTTTATTGACTGAAAGTGCATCAAAAAATGCGGTTTATATTAATTTTCACTCAACAAAAGTTGATGAAGATTCAGAAGATAAAAAGCCTCTGGCTCACACAATGTTAAACGGTGCATCTGGTACGGGTAAAACCGTTCTTTTGAGTACCCTTTATTGCAATTCGCAAAAATATGAACTGAATTCGCCGGATGGTTTCTCTACTGTGGTCTTTGATAAAGATCGCGGTATGGAATTGGTTTGTCGTGCGAATGATGCCGAATATTTCCGCTTCCTTGCTGGTGAACCAACAGGTATTAATCCGTTTCAAGGTCTTGAGCCTACGCCTGCAAATCTTGAGTACCTGAATCGTTTTGTGGCTGGCCTTGTCACTGATGAAGCTAATCCGGTGCTTTTCCCATTGGAAGAACAGCAAATTGATGAAGCTGTGCGGTCTGTTATGGATATGCCTAAACATCTGCGCCGTTTAACTACGCTTTCACAAAATATTACTGAGGGTGGTAGCAAAGAAGATAAACAGCGTTCGCTAGTTCGCCGCCTTGAAAAGTGGCTTTATGGTAATCGTTTTGGTTTTGTTTTCGACAATCCAAAAGATACATTGGATTTTAATATTTCATCAAATATTGCATTTGATGGTACTGAGTTTGTTAATAATAAAAATTATGGCGGTTTGCTTGCCGAACATTTGATTTATCGAATGGAATCAATTATTGATGGTCGCCGTTTCCAGTGCTATATGGATGAATTTTGGCAATTCCTGCAACACCCGCAATTGCAATATTGGGTATTTGACAAATTAAAAACAATTCGTAAGCGCAATGGTGTAATGATTTTTGCAACACAATCGCCAGAAGATTATCTTGATTCTGAAATTGCACCTGCATTGATTCAACAATGCGCAACGCAAATTCTATTGCCGAATCCTCGCGCAAATCGTGACCAGTACGTTAATGGCCTGAAACTAACGTCTGCTGAATATGATCTTGTTTCTCATTTTGGCGAAGATTCACGCCAATTTCTGTATAAACAACAACATTTATCTACTGTTTGCCGTATGAATTACGGGCGTGAATTTGATCGTGAATTATCAATTTTATCTGGCTCGGCTGATTTATTGCCACTAATGGATGAAGCTATTTCTGAACGTGGTAAAAAATCTGATTTGTGGTTGCCTCGTTTTTATGAGTTGCGCAAGCAACATTTTGGCCGCTGATTAGCGGTGTTCAATCTTGGAATTTCCAAGAGTTCATTACCGGAGTAATTAAATGAAAAAATCGCTTATCTCTTTGGTTCTTGTTGCTGCTTTTGCTACTCAACATGCTAATGCAACAGGTATTCCCGTTGTGGACGTTGCTAACCTTGCGCAAACTGTCCAGCAAGTAATTACCGCAGCAGACCAATTAGCACAAATGAAATCGCAGTTAGATCAAATGAAACAGCAATACGATGCTATTTCAGGTATGCGCGGCCTTGGTGATATTTTTAATGACCCTGCTTTGCGTGACGCATTACCTTCTGATTGGCGACAAGTTTATGATGGGGTTAAAAATGGTAAGTATCAGGGTATTTCTGGTACTGCAAAAGCAATTAAAGATGCAAACCGAATTTTCGGTTGTGACCAACAAGGCTTAACAGGCAATCGTTTAGCATTGTGCCAAGAACAAGAAGCGCGTAACGCCCAAAATCGTGACTTAGCGAATCAGGCTTATGATGCGGCATCAAAACGAATTGACCAAATTACGCAACTTGGTAAACAAATCAATACCACATCAGACCCTAAAGCAATTGCCGAATTGCAAGCGCGTATCACTAATGAAATGAACGCGATTCAAAACGAGCAAACCAAGCTGCAATTAATGAAACAAATTGCAGATATTGAAAAAGAAACGTATCGCCAACGTCAGCGTGAAGCGAAAATTCAAGATGGTCGTAAACAGGTTGTTGTTCAATCTGTTCAACCTCTAACAGTTCAATAAGGTTAAATCATGGCCTCTGGTGTCTTTGAATATCTTGGTGTGTCAATTAGTAATTTGACTTCCGCATGGGTAACTACGGCATCCAGCAATGCTGTATCTGCAATTACTCCTGTAGTAATTGCAGGTGCATCACTTTATATTTCTATTTTTGGCTACATGATTATTGCGGGTCGTGTTCAGAACTCTTTTCAAGAGTTTCTGGTTAAATGCGGAAAGTTAATAATTGTTGCTTCAATGGCTATTAATTTAGGAATATATCAGGGGAATATCATTCAAATGGCAACCGGACTTCAAGACGGTTTGCCGCAATTATTCGGTATTACCGCACCTGGCGATACTGTATATACCCTCCTTGATAAAGCGTATTTAGACGGTGTTAATGATGGTGTTCATAAAATGTTTATGAAAGCCGATGAAGCCGATTGGGATGATGTTGGGGGAACAATTGCATATTACATAATGGGTTTTACTATGGCGATTGCGCTGATGGTAGTAACTATTATTTCTGCTTCCTACATTATTATTTCTAAAGTCGCTCTTAGTATTATTTTAGGGGTTGGGCCGATATTTCTTGCTGGTTACGCTTTTCCTCCGACTCAAAAGTTTGGCGATCAGTGGGTAAGTGCTGTAATGAATTATGTTGTAACTGCATTTGTCGCTGCTGCTGTAGCTTCGTTGTGCATGACCATATTTGTTAAATACGCGGGTCAAATCACGTTTGATGCTGATGCAACAATGATTCAAATTTTTTATAACATTCTTTCCATTCTTATCGTTTCTGTTGTTCTTGGCCTATTGGCGCTACAAGCGCCAAGTATTGCATCATCATTAGCGGGTGGCCTTGGCTTATCTTCGTTTAATCCTATTTCAATGGCATCTAATGCCGTAAATAGTGTTATGCGTGGCGGTTCAAAAGTATCAAATGCGGTTCAGCGCGGTGCGGCCAATTCAACAAGGGCAGTTAATTACGCTAAAAATCCTGCATATCGCCAAGCGGTTAATTCAAGAGCCGCTAGAAGTCTCGGTTTTTATAATCGTGGCAAATCGGCTGGTGACGGAAAAGTAAAACGCAATGATTCAGGCTCTAATGCAAATAAAGCGCAACCAAGCCAAAGTCAAACAGCCAGTGCATACCGTCCAGCAGCAGCAAAAAATACTGCGGCAATGAATTACCGTCCTCCATCAAGATCAGCCGCAAGTGGTGAAAAAAAGGCTGCTTAATCCGGTTGCACTAATCAGACAAAGAATTGAAATATAGACATTCATTAAACCCAAGATTACCAAAATAGTGTAAATTGGTAATGTTAAAACTCTCAAAGAGGGAAAAGCATGTTTAGTAAAAAACGAGTCAGAGAACAAGAAAAAACAACTCAAAAACAAACTGCAAAAGATAAAGACGCTTTCAGTGATGCGCAAGGATGGGAAGTTAGCATTATTGGTGAAGCTGAAAAATCAAAAATCTTTGCCCAACGAATGGCGGCAAGTTTTGGTGTAATTGCAGCCTTATCTGTTACCGCTCTTTGTTTGCTTACTCCTTTAAAAGAGGTTGTTCCTTACGTTATTCGCGTAGATAGCTCTACGGGTATTCCTGATATTGTCACAACAATTAAAAACAAATCCGTTCCTCAAGATGAAGTAATGGATAAGTATTTTTTGGCTAAATATATTCAACATCGCTATTCCTATGATTGGAATACGATTCAGCTTGATTATGATACAACTTTGCTTTTAAGCGCCCAACAGCCTGCGGCTGAGTATTTAAAAGAATTTGAAGGTGAAAATGCGCGTGATAAACGCTATGGCAAGCGTCAGCGCGTCTTAACAAACATTATTTCTGTAGTACCAGACCCAAGCAAAGGAATTGCCACAATTCGTTTTACTGAAACGGTGCAATCTATTGATTCAACGGATAAGAAAGGCGAAACAAAGCAATGGATTGCTACTGTTAGCTATGAGTATTCGGGCGCTAATGGTATGAGTGAAAAAGATCGTTTAATTAATCCATTCGGTTTCCATGTGTTATCTATGCGCCGTGACCCTGAATTGGTACAAATCGCGCCTGCTCCGGTTGTTCCTGCGCCTGCTCCAGCAGCAGAAGCACAACAAGAGGTTGCTCAATAATGAAAAATGGAATTAAAAATATCGTTATTGCAATGTTAATTGCGGGGGTCATAACCCCTGCAATTCATGCTGCCGAAGTGCCTGTACCTTCAATGCGTGATGCGCGTACAAAACTAGTTCAATACAACGCTGATGAAGTCTATACGGTAAATACATATCCTGGCATCGCCACACGCATTATTTTGGGTGAAGGCGAAACGGTTACTGATATTGCAACTGGTTTTTCTACTGCATGGGAAATTGCAGATCGCGGCAATGTGATTTATGTGAAGCCTAAGCAAGAAAAGGCCGATACAAACATGCTTGTAGTGACAAATAAGCGTGAATATCAATTTGACTTGATTATGCCAAATAATCCAAGCAAAACCGCGACGGTATTTCTAAACAATAGAAATATTGCTTATACAATTCGATTCTCATATCCCGAAGATGTAAAAGTATTATCAGAAGAAGCATTGAAGCAAGCAACGCTAAAAGAAAAATTAGCTGCTCAACCAATTCCCAAGAATTGGAAGTATTCAATGATGGTTGCTGAAAATTCATCAGATATTAAACCATCAGAAGCTTTTGATGATGGTCGATTTACATATATCAAATTCGCCGCTGGTCGCTCATGGCCTGCAATTTTCCAAGTGCAAGACGACAAAACAGAAAAAATTGTTAATAGCAACTCCGAAGGCGAATACATGGTAATTCACAAAATTGGCCGTGAATTCGTTTTACGTCAGGGTAAACAAGTCGTTGGTCTTTATAACGATGCTTATAACCCTGATGGTGTGCCAACAGCAACGGGCGTTACTGTTGATGGTGTTGAACGTAAAGTTATCGCGGAATAAAAAAAATGGAAAATACAGCTATCAAAAACATGGAAGGCGAAGCAGAAATTCCATCGCTCAACAAAAAGAAAAATCAAGGTGAATCAAACCGTAAATTTATGGGCGTTATTTTCGCAGTGGTCGTTTTAGTTATTGGTATTATTGTCACTGTAAAACTTGTGCGCGATTACAAAGCTAAAAAGCACAATGAAGAAGAACAGGCCGCGCTTGCGGCCAAAAAACCCCAAGCGGTTTCCAATATTGGAAAGCGGGATTTTCTTAAACAGCCTCCAAAAGAAGCTCCAGTTGCACCGCCCAAATTACCTGAGTCGTCCGGCCTTGCCGGAACACCTGCTGTACCTGCGACTTCTGCCAGCGCCCCCCCTGTAGTTGCTGCGGGTGCGCCTGTAGTGCCTGCCGTTGGTAATGCTGCTGGCGGTGGCTCTCAACCGATTATGGTAAATGGTTATCCTGCGCACTCTGGCGGTTCAACTGCTGCCGCCTCTGGTGGTCAGGTCGATGCTAACGGCAAGCCTTTACCAGACCCTAACCTTGTTCGTGCATCTGCAAAATTCTCTGCGCCACTTATGGCTGGAGAAAAGAAAACGCAAGCTGCTGCTAATGCGCCACAAGTACGCGGTGAGGGTGATTTAGCACAACCTGCCGATTCATCTAACACCCTTGCAAAACAATTGCAAAGCACTGTGATGCCATATCGCACTGCTGGCAATCTTCCAAATCGCAGTTTTTTACTTACTAAAGGCTCATTCATTAATTGCAATTTGCAAACAAAGCTAGATTCAACCGTTGATGGTATGACAGCTTGCAAAGTGAGCGAAAATATTTATTCAACAAACGGCAAGGTATTACTGATTGAACGTGGTTCATCCGTAACTGGTGAATACCGTAGTTCATTAAAACGCGGCTCTGCGCGTATGTTTGTTTTGTGGAATCGAATTGAAACTAAGAATGGCGTGATTATCAATTTGGATTCTCCGGCTACTGGCGATTTAGGCCAAGGCGGTATTGATGGTTATGTAGATACAAAGTTTTGGGATAGATTCGGCGCGGCCATGTTGTTGTCATTGTTTGAAGATGGTTTTGCAGCTTTAGCGCAAAAAACATCAAGCAACACAATTACCCTTGAAAATACCCAAGATGGGGCTAAATCAATGGCCGAAGAAGCTTTGAAAGCAAATATTAATATTCCACCTGTCCTAATTAAAAACCAAGGCGAAACTGTAGGTATTTATGTTGCGCGTGATTTGGACTTTTCAGGGGTTTATAAATTAAATGTCAAATAATCAAGATGCGGAACATATTGAAAAGGGCGCGTCAGTCGATCACTGGATGCTGCCTTTAAAAGACTTTATGGCAGACCCTAGCATTACTGAGATTTGCGTAAACCGTCCACAAGAGGTTTACGTTGAATCAAACGGTAAATGGATTCAACACACTGTTACGGCTTTATCATTTAAGCATTGCAGATCGTTGGCTACTGCGGTAGCCCGATATGCAAATAATGATATTAATGAACTTGTGCCGATTCTATCCGCAAAAATGCCCCACGGTGAGCGTATTCAGGTTGTTATGCCTCCGGCCTGCGAAGATGGGACAATCTCTATTACGATTCGCAAGCCAAGCTTTACATTAAAATCACTTGATGAATACGAAGGGGCGGGATATTTCAAGCATGTTCCTGAATTGTCCGGTTTTAAATTTCCTGTAGAAGAAACCGCGCCTGAAATTACCGTTGAAACGCATTTGCCTGATTCAGAGCATTTGCGAGACTTGCCGCCGCCTTTGCCGAAAAGTGCTATTCCTTCACATTGGAATAATTACGATCAAGAATTAATGGTATTAGCTCAAAAAGGCGAATGGCGTAAATTCCTTGAATTGGCTGTGAAGTATGAAAAAGTAATTGTAATTGCTGGTGGTACTGGTTCTGGTAAAACCACATTTATGAAATCATTAATGCAAGTGATACCAGAGCAACAACGCTTAATTTCGATTGAAGATGTGCCGGAATTGTTTATGCCTAATCATCCTAATCATGTTCATCTTTATTATCCTTCTTCTTCTGGCAAGAATGAATCAACTGTAACCGCTCAAGGTCTTTTGAAATCATGCCTGCGTATGAAACCAGATCGTATTTTATTGGCTGAATTACGCGGCGATGAAACTTTTGATTTTATCAACGTGGCCTTATCCGGCCATAGTGGAAGTATTACAAGCTGCCATGCGGGTAATTCTGCGGGTACTTTTGAACGCCTTGCAATGATGTGCATGCAGCATCAATCAGTTGCGGGATTGCCTTATTCTGTAGTTAAAAACCTGCTTTATATGGCCGTTGATATTGTTGTATGTGTTGATAATGATAAATATCGCGGCAAGGGTCGCCACATTACAGAAATTTGGTTTAATCCTGAAATGAAAAACGGCTCTGCTCATTAATTAAGGAGACATGCAATGCAAAATCAGCCGCCAATTTGGGCTAAAGCAATATTTGTTATTATTGTTTTAATTTTACTAACGCTAGGTGCGGTTTATTTGTCTGGTGTTATCTTTATGCTCATGCTTAAAATGAGTCCTAAAGATGCCAACTTAGAAACCATTTACCAGTATTGGTATTATTATCGTGACCATGCAATATACGGTAAAAAAATTAAAATAGCATTAATTGGCGGCTTTGCTGTTTGCTATGGTGTGCCTTTAATGGCGTGGCTTGGTTCTTCCAAGAAGCAACGCTCTTTACATGGTGAAGCGCGTTTTGCCACTGACTTAGAAATTAAAAAATCTGGCTTATTGGGCGAAGATGGGGTTGTTGTTGGCAAGTACAAAGATCAATACTTAATGTTCCCTGGTCAGCAATTCGTTTTGCTGGCCGCGCCGACTCGATCAGGTAAAGGTGTTGGTATTGTAATACCGAATTGCTTAACCTATTCGCAAAGTCTAGTTGTAATGGATATTAAGCAGGAAAATTACAAATTAACATCCGGTTTCCGCGCTAAGTACGGCCATGAAGTTCATTTATTCAATCCATTTGCAGAAGATGCGCGTACCAGCCGCTTTAATCCACTTGAATATATTTCAACAAATCCGCATTTTACAGTGGGTGATATTTTAAGTATTGGTTATGCCTTATATCCTCAAGATGCTAAAGACGCTTTTTGGAACGATCAAGCCCGTAATCTCTTTTTGGGGCTTACTCTTTATTTGGTTGAAACACCATCATTACCAAGAACGCTTGGCGAAGTCCTCCGGCAATCAAGCGGGAAGGGCAAGCCGATTAAAGAATACATTACAGAAATTATTAATACGCGCATTGAATCCGGCAATCCATTATCGAACAATTGCTTAGATGCGCTAAACCGATTTATTAGCAATTCAGACAATACCCTTGCTTCTATCTTGGCAAGCTTTAATGCGCCTTTGGTCAATTTTGCAAACCCTATTGTTGATGCTGCCACTAGCGCAAATGATTTTGATTTGCGTGAATTGCGCCGTAAAAAGATTACAATTTATATTGGCATCACGCCTGATAAATTGGCTGAGTCAGCCTTATTGATTAATCTTTTATTCTCGCAACTGGTGAATCTAAATACAAAAACATTGCCAGAACAAGACCCAAGCCTTAAATACCAATGTCTTTTACTCATGGATGAATTTACATCAATTGGTAAAGTTGGAATTATCGCAAAATCTGTTAGCTATATGGCGGGTTACAATTTACGCCTTATGCCTATTATTCAATCCCTATCACAGCTTGAATCAGTTTATGGCAAGGAAGATGCAAAAACATTTGTAACCAATCATGCAATGCAAATCATTTATTCGCCACGCGAAAATAATGATGCAAAAGAATATTCTGAAATGCTTGGTTATGACACTGTAAAATCAAAGTCTGTTGGCCGTTCTCGCGGTACAAGCTCTAATAGCTCTAATAGTGGCTCGTCTGAAAATGTATCAGATCAAAGACGCGCATTAATGTTGCCGCAAGAATTAAAAGAGCTTGGCTTTGAACGTGAAATTATCATTCTTGAAAATGTGAAGCCGATTATTTGCGGCAAAATCATATATCACAAAGATGATAACTTTACAGTTCGTTTACTGCCAGCAGCAGAGCCTAAAACTCTTGATGTTGATACACATATTGCCAAGGTAGAAAAACGAATTCGTATCGCAACCGTAGAAGATTTATCTGCTATTGAAAGCGCCGCAATTCTTGGTGTCGATATTTCTGCATTGAAAATGCAGAATGAAGAAAACCCAAGCGAAGAAGATGTTGCACAATACGTTGATGATTTTTTTGCTCAAATGACCGAATCGGCTGAAATGGCGGGTGCTGATGTTGAAGATTATATTTCCGCGCCTCTCGATGAATCAGAAATTGTATATGATGAAGATCACGAACATATTGATTTTGATGAAGCTGATTCAACTGAGAATCAAGCTGCATCATTTGATGAAACCCAAGCCGCATTTGCTGCAATCACTCAGTTTGAATCATCGCCAGCAATCAATTCATTGATCGCTGATGCAATTCTTGTTGATACCGATACGGGTGAAATATTCAATCACGATACAAAAAATGATTCTGCCGAAAATGAAGTTCTTGGAATTTCCAAGAATTCCGTAAATAACTATGCCGTTGCTGATGATGAAGTAAATAGCGCAATTAATGGTTTATTTGGTGGAATGGGATTGGATAGCAATACAACATATAGTATTGATGGAATTGACGAAAAACATTCAACAGTAGATAATTAAACATAAATAGCATTATGATTTACCTTTGAATTATTCAAAGGACAAGGGCGAGAAATCGCATTTTATGACGTAGTAAAAGAGGCTATTAAATGACACAAGAAAGAACCATCCCAGCTAATGGCAATGCGCCTAAATCTGTAGAACCTGGCAAGGTAAATTTTTCAAAAGAAGAAATACCGCCAGAAATTAAAGCGTTTATCAATTCATCGCAATCATCATTGCAAGCAAATGCCAATATCGTACCAAGCCGACAAAATGCCGGATATAAAGGCGATATTGTTTTGGCTACTGATAAATATCTTGTTCAAGCTGTTGGCAAAGAAAATAAAACTGCTGTTGTTCATAAGCGTGAAGATGTTGAATTTGTTTCACAGAATCATAAATTCCGCGCCGAAAATGGTAAACGCCTCGATGGTTTGAGCGTTCAAATTCATTACCCTGCTGATACTAGCAAGGCCAAGGCTTATCCGTACTCTGCTGATAAGTCGCCCCAAGAAAAGCAAGAATCATCGCCAGCAAAGCAACCAGAAGCAAAAGTTGATGCTTATCTTGTCCGTTCAGATAAAACAGAAGCTTGGACTAATGGTGTTGAACAGGCTGTAAAAGAATTTCGTTCGCTCAAGCCCACTGATACCCCGTTTATTTCGCAAAACAATAAAATTGTTTTGTCAAAAGACCCTGAATCTGGCGGTGCTTTGCTTGTTTCAGATAAAAAGCTTGAAGCTGAATTGAATAAGCAAAGTGATAAGGCCATTGCAGAACAAACAGAAAAAAGCTGTTCAGTATGCAAAAGGTAATATCTCAAATGCAAATAGCCGCAATACATTTATTAAAAATGTTGAAGCTATGGCTGTATCGCAAGAATCAAGCTATCGAACTACTGCATATCAGCCAACAAAAGAAGTTGCTAATACCCCAAAACAAGAACCTGCTAAAAATAACGAATTAGAGCGTTAATAGCGAAAGGGTAGGGCGCAAAGCCTTACCCAATTTACATTACTAAGGATTGTTACGATGAATACGGAAAATGTAGAAACTCCGGTAGCTCCAAAGAAAAGTAAAGCTATTGAAGCTGAATTCAGGGTTAAAGATGAAGCAAATGATTTGGTGTATCTGAAAAAGTCATTACCTGATGCAATTGAAGTGGCTGATAAGATAGGCGTAACTCATTTTCAAAGTTACAGCCCAACATCGCGCAAAATTGCTGATTATGAAAAATCAGAAATTGGCTGGTCACGCAATGGCAAATCATTTGATATGCCTGTGGCCGAAAAAACAGAAGCTAGTGAACCAAAGCCCGAATCAAACAAAGATCAGACTAAAGCGCAAGGCGCTGAAATCATTACTCTTGACGATCGGACTCGCAACCTTCTTTCTCAGGCCAGAAAGCTAGATTCGTTTAAAGCGGGTGGTTCACCTTCCGAAGTGGTGCGTACTGATTTTGAAGCTGATTCATCCGATGGTTTAACGCCAGCAGCAAGGCGCATGCTGGCTGAGAATCGCGCTTTAGATGCTGTACGCGCTAAATTGGCTCTTGGTGATCGTGGTGACGCTGAACTGGCCTCAGAATCGAAAGAAAAGGGTGTTGATGTTCGATTGCTGCCCGAACAAGTCCACGCCAAAAAACACGTTGATGAAAAATTTTATGTAGTCGCGGGTAAATATCATCATCGCGCTACGCCTGACAAAGTGGCATTTGAGCATGACAAAAACGCACTAGGTAGCGAACGGCTCAAAACGCAAAATGCAACAATTGAAGTAGCTAAAGATATGGCCGCTGTTGCTAAGGCCGAAGGCTGGAAGTCATTAACGGTAACAGGCAATGAAGAATTTAAGCGCCAAGTTTGGCTTGATGCTCAATCATCCGGCATTGAAGTTAAGGGCTATCGCCCAACAGATTTAGATCGGCTTTTGCTTGAAGAAAAAATTAAGGCCAAAGAAAAAGACCCATTGAATAACAAGCAATACGGCGAAGTGCAGAAATTAGAATCTGCAAAGGAAAAAGTACCTGGTCAAGACCAACAACAAAACGCCTCTAATGTTGTTGATTTTAAGAAGAAAGATCAAAGCCATGAAGGTAATGTTGTTGATTACGGCCATGCGCCATATAAGTTTGAAAAAGATGAAAAACCATCATTTTATGTAACCCTTAAAACCACTGCGGGTACAAAAACCATTTGGGGAAAAGACCTTGAAAATGGGATTAAGAAAAGCAATGTGCAAAGGGCGACAATGTAACGCTTACAAAATTGGGTGATATGTCCGTAACCGTAACAGCTAAGGAAAAAGATGATATGGGTAAAAAAACTGGTCGTGAAGTGCCTGTAAATACGCACCGCAATGAATGGGAAGTAAAACAAAACACCAAGCGGGATAGTTTACTAAAAGGTGCTGAATTAATTGTAGCTGCAACAATTGCCAGCCCAATTGCGCAACAAGCCGCATTTAAAGCAATTGCCGAACGGTCACAACAACAAATTAATAATGGCAAAGGTTTACCCGATGTTGCTGTATATGATGCCAAAGCTAAATCTGTTGAACAGCCTTCGCAAATTCAGACTAAATCGAAAGATTCAGAACGGCAACGTGGCTAAGATCACACATTACTATGAGGAATCATTAAATGACTTGAAAAAAAGCAGACAATTGACGAAAAATAATTTGCTTTATGTGTGTAACCGGATACAATTAAGGCATGAAGGTTGGTAATGACTGATATTTCAAGAATGACTAAGAGCCGAAGAAACAACCAGAAAAAAGGTGGTTTACGGCTTGAGGCAAACATAAACCAGACTTCAGCTAATGCCTTTCAAATCATATTAGATTTGTTTAAAGGCCGTAAAAACAAAAAGCAAATTATTGAAATGTCCATCGCTCAATATGCGGTGAATCTAATAAGGAATCGCACCATGCTTGAAAAGTCTGATTATGTTTCGTTCCCGCCAAACGCTCTCATTGAAATTGATGATTTCTTTGGTATTTCCGTAAAGTTGTTGTTGTCGATTTAACTGGCGAATCTTATGTTGAATTGTCGGAAGATCCGCAAATTGCATGGCCTATTCATGCTTTAGCCAATCCTATTGCGATTGGCGACACAAACGAATG
>NZ_CP025783.1 GCF_004194535.1 Iodobacter fluviatilis
TGTCGGTAAAGGCCAATGTCGCCAGTTGATTGACCAGTGCTTGATCTGCCTTGCTCGCGCTAAAGTCAAATCCCGCTAAATCACGATGCACGGGAAACTTCGCTGCGCTCATTTGATGCTGAATCGAGCGCACCTTACGATCGCTGTGTTCTGCTTGCAATAAATGCTCAATCAGCCAGCCACACGTTTCCATACTCTGGCCGCCTGGCTCTTCAGATCCAGCCAAGCGGCCGCCATCCCATGCAAGCGCAAGGCTTTGAGTTCAAACACTCATCTCATGCATGGCTCGACTCCTCGTGGTCGCTGTCGAACTCGCTCGCTGCACGCAAGCCGTCGTAACGCTGGGTGTTCGCCTGCGGTTCTTCTACTAATTGCAGCTGCGTTTCAGCGCTAATAGCGGACGGTGGGTCATTCAATCGCGCCACTACATTTAAAATGTGTTCAATGCTGATGACGCCTGACTCCAGTACCAACTCAACCGCAACCAGTACTGCATCCAAACCCGCCACCGGAACCGTGGCCAGCACTTGCGCCATCACCTTGTCTCCCCCGTTACGCCGTAACAACCTTTCCTTGAGCTGCAATAAGGGCGCAGGCATCGACGTAAAGGGCGCACCATTGCGTAAGGCCCCCGGCTTACGGGCAATCAGCGGAATATAGTGCAGCCAATCAAAGCTCACCTGCTGTTGCCCCGTCAGCCGCTGATGTCGGGCCATGATTTCATTATTCGCCACCACCACAACTTGCGTGGGATACAAGCGCACACTCACACGCTGCCGCGACCATTCACAAGGCACCGAGTAACGATTGCGCGCGACGGTGATTAAACAGGTGCTGGAAACCCGAGCCAGATGCTCAACGTAACCATCAAACGGGGTCGGCATCGGCATCATTTCTAAACGCTCTTGCTCCAACATCTCGGCAATGCTCAGACCTTTGAATTCGGGATGCCTGAGCACGCCCCATAAGACGCGACAACGCTCGGCCAGCCACGCATTCAATGCGTCAAAGGTACTGAACTTGATGCTTTGCGCCTCCAGCCAGATTCGCCGCCGACTATCTTGGACATTCTTTTCAACCACGCCTTTTTCCCAGCCAGAGGCGACATTGCAAAAGTCGGGATCAAACAAATAATGGGCGCACATCACCGAGAATCGGGCATTCACGATCCGGCCTTTGCCTTTCAATACCTTATCAACAGCGGTCTTCATATTGTCGTAAATGCCTCGGCGCGGCACACCCCCTAAAGCCGCAAAGGATCGAGTATGCGCATCGAACAACATTTCATGCCCTTGACTGGGATAGGCCACTAACCAGAAGGCGCGACTGGCACACAATTTCAGATGGGAAACTTGAATGCGCCGATAAATACCACCAATAAGTAGATGCTCCTCACTCCAATCAAATTGAAAGGCTTCGCCAAAGCAAATTGCAAGGGCACAAAACCCTGTGGGGTCTTACCGGCTTTGCCCCGCCAAGCACGAACGAAATCAGTGACGCCACTGTAAGCCCCTGTATAACCCTCAGCTTGAATCTGCTCAAACAAGGCTTTGGCGGTGCGACGATTCTGCTTGGATCGGAAGGAGTCGGCAGTCAGGGCTTGTTCTAGAGTGGCATGATAGGCGTCAGTTTGCCAGGCTTACGCTGCCGTACGTATTGCGGCTCAGCCTTGGCAGCGGGTTTGCGAACCCAAGCGCGAATAGTGTTACGCGCCAGCCCCGTGCGCTTGGTGATTTCGTGCAGCGACAGATTATCGCGAAAATACATCCTGCGGATTTTGCCCATCATTTCCATGGTGATCACCTTTTATCCTCTGCTCAAGAGTTAAGCAGAATAAGTAAAGCACCTGGGTCAATTTTGGATCGGCAGAACTAGCTGTGGTGGGTCAGTTTTCGGTCGGCGTCAACAAAATCCCCTTGAAACACGCCGGAGCGAGGAACAAGCGGGGCGGGGTTTCGGCCAGGGAGCGAGGCAGCGAGCCAATCCCGCCTGCCGCCGACTCGATTGTCCGCAGCGCAGGGGCCTTCGTGTTTCGTGGGGTCGCCTTCTTTGGCTTCGTTTCTTGGCGAAGCAAGAAAGGAAGGCCCCGCGGTGGCCAACCGCTCCAAGACCCCCGTGCCAAAGGCACAAAAAAGATCTTTTTGACCTGGGTTAGCCCACGCGGGGAATCCCGCACCAAAACCACCGTGCCGAAGGCACTAAAAAGATCAGACACAACGCTATCAACCGCCTCCCACGTAATGAAAAAGGCCTCCCTTATGTACAAAACCAACTTCAGCAGCGTAACCCGCGCACTCACCCGCCTGCTCCAGCTGCAAGTCCTCAAATCCCACCCCGATGTCACCGTGCATACCGACATCCCGGATCAGCAATTCAGAGAGCAACTCGGCCAAGCGCCCGCGCTCAATCTGTACCTTACCGGCCTGCGGCAAAGCTTTCCTCGCCGCATGAGCGATGTGCTCTCGCCAGCAGCGGCCACCGCCAGCCCAAGCCCCAACACCGCCAGCTTTGACCGCCGCCCGCGCGTGATCGAGCTAAGTTATATGATCACCGCGTGGAGCAAAGCCACCAAAGACCACGCCATCACCGAGCAAAGCCTGCTCTATACCGTGGTGCAAGGCCTTACCGCCACCCAGAGCTGCCACCGGCGCTCTACCGCATGGGCGATCTGCCCGGCCCGGATGACCTGATCGTTGGCGATTACCCGGTGCTGATCGATCTGATGCTGGATAAAGACAGCGATGTACGCAGCGGCGATTACTGGAGCGCCCTCGGCTCGGCCCCGCGCCGCTGGTAGAGCTTACCGTGACCATCCCGCTGGCCGAAGGCACCACTATCACCCTGCCGGTAGTCCACAAAGCCAAATACGACACCCAACACAAAACACCGCAAGACACGTTAGAGCCACCGCTCAACCCAACCCTCAGCGGCACCATCACCGCCCCGTTTCCACCAGACCAGCTGCAAGTCAAGCTGATCGCGCTGGACGAAGGCAAACGCTACACCGCCCGTCCGGATATCAACGGCGATTTCGCCTTCACCACGCTACCTCCTGGGGATTACGTACCCCAGCTGGTGCCTTACGATAAAAAGCTCAAGGCGGTTTCTTTGGGGATGTTTACGGTTGAGGATGAGGGGGGTGGGGTGCCGAGGGGGATGCGGGTGGATTGGAGGTATTGAGGGTCGGCTGAGCGTGACCACTGGCGGAACGATTTAATTTTGCTCTGACCCCAGTTATTTCCCGGTTATTTCATGCGATTGCCACCGATGATTTACGAACAAGAAATGGAAGCAAAAAAAACCGATCTTGGTGTCAGAAAGGACTTGACCACTACACTGTGACCCCAATTTTTAAAGGATGTTTGATTTTAGTGGAATGTGTATCGGAAGGTACATTTGGATGCATGATGAAAAAGGAGGACAGAAACATGTGGAAGACGGAAGAGAGTGGTGTTGGGAGTGATAGAAAGAAGAAGATGGAAATAGCGAAGTTGTTTCCACCGAAGCCAAATAAGATGGACGCCTATGATAGGCTGAATCGTGTGCCGTTGGTTGATAAGAAGGAAATGGTGAAGTTGCGTGCGCTGAGCGTCGGTGGAAAGATAAAAATGCCTGTCGGCGGAGACCTTGACGTACTGGAGACCGCAAGGTCGGGCACATATGACATGGTGACGGCTTCGAGTGGGAACAGGTATTTATTAAATATGGAGTTGAACAATTCGAGATTGGAGAAGAAGGTGGCTTTTACATCGCCGACCACAAATTTACCTCGGACCTCGCATGCGTCATTGCAGGGAGAAGGGGTCATGAGCGCAGACGAGGTAATAATCTCGAAAGGTCAAATCAAGGAATGGAACGCGAATTCGGGGCACTTTCCGTCAAGCGGCAATAAGGAGATACAGAAGAGGGCTCTGTTGCATAAGTACGATGGTTTTCTTACGGAAGGGGCGAGGATACAGATTGGCAGAGATAGCAACGCGCGTCGTGGTGTATCCCAGTTAGTAATGGCAACCGGGTTTAACATGATAGGAGCGAACGTAAAGGAGGAGGTGGAGAGGGTGTTCGAAAAGAAGGGGGGGAGAGTAGCACACGCCTCGTTGCCCCTATTAGGTCAAGCAGCGCTCAACGCCAGCCACATCAGGGGAACAAGGCCTCGAGGAAAGAAATAAAAAGGAATTGGAACGGTTATCGGCGAAGGGGCGGGAGAAAAAAAGGATCGCGGAGATAGTAGAAAAGGCGAAAGGGGGGGGCGGGAATTATCAACTAAGCGTGATGAATGATAATAGCCCTCCACCCTTGTCTAACATAAACTTACAGCAAGAAGTACCGCCACAGTTTACCCAACCGAATCAAAATCATTTAAGAAGGAATTGGGCGAGGAATAGAAATAAGAAATAACGGCGGTCAGAGTAAAGTTAAATAGGCTAGCTGTAGTGGTCAAGTATTTTCAGACACCAAGAAATAACTGGGGTGAAATAACTGGGGTCAGAGTAAAGTTAAATCGGCTAGCCGCTGGCCGATAATTCATAAAACAAGAGAAGCAAAAGCCTCAATCATTCCTCGGATTTCTTCCGCCAGCCAACAGGCCGCCCGACCTTGTTTGCCGTCATGCGTCGCCCAGTCAGGCTTGCAACCTCCACTTCAAAACGCCCGTTGCCAAGCGCCATGCCTTAGAAAACGATGGGGTCAGGTCTTACATTTGACATTTTATAGAGGGTGTAGCAACTTGCTACACTTTTACCAAGGGGCTAAAAAACTGAATGCAGCTTTGGCCATTTTAATGGTTTTGTAACCGCTTGGCATTCTGCGCAATGATGTTGCCTATGTGTTTTTGGCTGCTGCTGCGGATATCGTATTGCTTAGCCAGCTGGGCAAAGGTGGCGGATACGGCCAGTTGCCGCTCCAGTATTTGCGCTGCCCAGGAAATAACTGGGGTCAGAGCAAAGTTAAATCGGCTAGCAGCGGCCCAATAAACAGAAAAACAAGAGAAGTGAAAGCTTCAATTATTCCTCGGATTTCTTCCGCCAGCCAACAGGCCGCCCGACCTTGTTTGCCGTCATGCGTCGCCCAGTCAGGCTTGCAACCTCCACTTCAAAACGCCCGTTGCCAAGCGCCATGCCTTTGTTCGTCGCTAAGCGGATGTCGGCCAACAGTTGATTTTCCACATGGTATTTAAATAAATCACGATAGCCCGCCTGCCGCGACGCGGGGTCGCTACCCAAGGCCAGATACAAGGGATGAGGGGTGCACAGCGCCGATTCTTTACCCAAGGCATTGATCTGGTAGCTGGACCAAACATAATCGGAAGGCTGCTCAACCATCCCAGCTCGGACAGGATTGAGCTCGATATAACGATAAAGCTGCAAAAGATAGCCCTCTTCCTGCACCAAACAGGATTTAAACCGCCCTTCCCATAGCGTGCCGCTGCGCTTGTAGCTGAAGTTGAAATACCGCACATAATTCCTACCCACAGCCTGCATCATCTCGCTAACGGCATTTGCTGTGCGTGGCGTGCAGAGCAAATGCACATGGTTGGTCATCATCACCCAGGCATGAATTTCAACATGATATTTGACGGAATACTCAAGCAACCAATGAGCATAGGCCACAAAATCTTGCTCGCTGGCAAAGCAAACCTGCCGATTATTGCCGCGCTGTATCACATGCTGGGGAATATCAACAGGGCAGGCTCTGGGTAGTCTAGCCATGGGGAAAAACCGAGAGGAAATGGGACGAAGGAAGTATAGGACGGTGAGAAGGAGGGGGAGGTTTAATTTGCTCTGACCCCAGTTATTCACAGATTGGCGTCATCGGCAATACGCTGGCTAAGGGTGGGTGGAATTTTCATATTTGCTGTGGTTTATAGAGGGTGTAGCAACTTGCTACACTTTTACCAGGTGGCTAAAAAACCGACTTCGGCTTTGGCCATTTTAATGGTTTTGTAGGCGCGTGGCGTTCTGCGCAATGATGTTGCCTATGTGTTTTTGGCTGCTGCTGCGGATATCGTATTGCTTAGCCAGCTGGGCAAAGGTGGCGGATACGGCCAGTTGCCGCTCCAGTATTTGCGCTGCCCAGCGCATATCCACCGTGCATTGTTCGGCCAGCCGCAATAGGTGAGCGCGGGTGATATTTAGCGCTTCACCGCAAACATCCATCTGGTGATAGCCACTGGGGCCAGCACAAAAGGTTAGATCGTAAGCAGGGGATAGCACCCAGCGGCGGTCTTGTTGCAATAGGTAGGAAAAGTTTTTTGGGTGATCGTCGCGGTTATTGAATAGCACATTAAAAACGGTGCGCTCGTATGCTTTTTGTACTTCGCGCTCGTCTTTAGTTAAAAACCGCGTCGCGCGCAAAAACGTGGTGTAATCCACCGTGCCAGGCAAGCGAAAATCAGCGTGCAACAGGCCAGCCAGCGTGTGCGTAGGAATACGCATCGCCCCTGCCACATCAAAGCGCTCTATTGCAAATGCGGCAAGCTTGTTATCAAGATCTATATAGCGTGTGGCGGGAATAGCCAAACCACAATCACACGCCAATTGGGCGTATAGGTTTTCAATCGCGCACACTTCTTTATGCTCGTTTTGCGCCTGAAATTTAATCAGCCAAGGCACACTTCCCGTAAAGGCTTGTGTGCTGATGTGGGCACTGCCCGCTGCGTAATGCACCAATACCTTAGGGCGCGCACCGTGTGGCGAGCCACCTATCAAGGCCAGCTGTTTTAAGATGGCACTGTCTTGCCCATTGAGTAAGGCTTGCGCTTGCTGCGCCAGATTCATTAAGTGCACGTCATCCGTAGGTAAGCTCACCTCGCTGGCGGGCAAAAAGCTTAATGCGCCCATCGCCCGGTTTGCAATAAATGACAAACGATCGAGTACCGATATACGCTCTGCAGTCATGCCATTTTGGCGAAACAGCCTATCCATTAACAATAAGCCCCAGCCATCGGGCAGCGCATCGGCAATCAAGCCCGGCAGGCCCAGCTGGTGTGCAGGAAAATCGCTATAAGCTTGCTGGCGTACTTTCAGGTGGCGCGGGGATAATTCCAAGCCTTGCGTGATGGCCTGTGTACTGTATTCAAACAGCAGTTTGCGCCCATCATCCGCCAGCGTAGCAAGGTGCCAACGCTCGCCCCAGCCTTCATAAAATACATCCACTTTTTTAATCATATTTTTTTACATGTGTGTTTTTGCTGGGTGCGCGTTTACGCTCGGCCAGTTGGGCGCGTTCCATTTGGGCTATTGAGCTGGCCACTTGCAGCTGAAACAGCGCTGCCAGCTCATCGGCAAGCCCTAAAGCCATCACAATGCGAATGGCAGATTCCAAAGACGCAACCCCCGTGCTTTCCATATTTTTAACCGTGCCCACGGCCACACCCGCGCTGGCGGCTAAGTCTTTTTGGGTGATGGCTTGCGCCAAGCGCTGGCGCTTAAGCCGCAAACCCAGCTCAGCGCAAATTTCTGTATACGTAGCAAAATTAAAGTCCAACATTTTGTCTTTTAGAAGTAAATCAGTATCAATATAGCCATTATACTAGCTATAACTACAAGGCAATGCTTTTATAAAACATAAAAACCAATCATTTGATGTTTATGTTGATAAAACATACATAACAGCCATGTTTTTGCACTTTAAACAAAAAACCATACTTGTCGCCGCATTACTCGGCACTTACCTACTGATGTTACGCAGCCAAACCCAAATCTTGAACCACAGAGGGCACGGAGATAGACAAGGCTTGAGTTAAGTTGTTTTGTAGGTTTTAAGTATTTTAAAACTCCAGTACTTAAGGTTCGTATAGCAGCGAGTGGCACGGGGCTTAAATCTCCCCTTGAAACACGCAAGCTCCGAACAAGCGGGGCGGGGGACATACGCGCTAACCAAATTGGTTTTCATTAGCAAACAGCGAAAAAGCATAACAACCACGCTCTTTGCATAGGGCTTAAAAGTCCCCTTGAAACACGCCGGAGCGAGGAACAAGCGGGGCGGGGGATCGCTTGGGAGCGAGGAACGAGCCAATCCCGCCCGCCGCCGACTCGATTGGACCGCAGTAGGGGCCTTCGTGTTATTGGGGTTGTGGCTTGGCTTCGTTTTTTGGCCACACAAGAAAGGAAGGTCCAGCGGGACGCCCGCACCAAAATAAACGTGCCGAAGGCACTAAAAAGAGGATCGCTGCGTAACATCAGTTACCTACAAACATCCTCATTTTCATGCACGCAATGGGCCAATTTTCTGGCTACACGCTTGTAAAAACTGGGTGTAGCAAGTTGCTACAGCTTTAGTCTTACGCTATATTCCACCGCCATTTCACACGCCAAACTTAAAAAACCTTACAAAATATTGAACTAAAACACCACATATCATTTGAAAACCCTTGCAAAAACCCCTGCGCACCCAGATAATTACGTGACTCTGTCACTTAATTTAACAAAAAAGCCAGCAATGGCAAAGGAGCATCAATGGAGCTTGCAGTTTATATACACTGCGTGGGCGATCAGGCCGCCGCACAATTATTTGGCGTAACACTGCGCGCAGCCAGCTCTTGGCGCAGAATGGAAAGAGCACCCAGCCCGCAACAGGCATTAAAAATAGTGGAATTAAGCGAAGGCAAAGTCGATTGGAAAGGCATTTACGCCCCCTATGCCCGGCTAAGGCGAAGACAAAGCTGCCGCCGCGAGCGAATTGAAAGTCTGGAAAATTAAATCAGCTGCCTATTCTAAGCCGCTACAAAACTGATCCAACCACACCCCCGCCATCATCACCGGCGCTGCTTCATGCCATAAAGTCCGATTTCTGCTTTACATCATTTAATTAAAACCAATAGGTCATCTTGCCTGTGTTTTTTTAAATACCGCATGTTCATCAATCTGAGATGTTCGCGTTTCGTAAACCATAAATGAACAAAAACTTTACCTTACCGGGCCAGTAAACACACAAACCCCACAAATCGTGGGCCAGCAAAGTGCAGCATTAGCCCAATGGCGTAGTATCAAATCATCACCCTTAACGGGAAGCCCTTTGCTGTGGCCAGCCCGCTTTTGATTTAACCGCGTTCGCGGAAAAATCCCCTCCCCTTCAACTCTGGCGCGCCGCGCCCATGCCGATACCCTATGAGCTTACCCAGCCACCCCGCTATTCATCCCCTGCGTCAAATCAAACCAGCCCCCGCCTTTGAGGAGTATTCATCCAGCCCTATACCACGCTTAGCGCCACCGCAAAGCAATGCGGCGGATGATGTGCTGAGCTGGCCATTTGAAGAAGCCGCACTTTGGGATGCCCCACTTTGCGAGCAAGCCCCCGCCTTAGCCAACGATGCAGGCCAAGCAGGCTATGCTGCCAAGCTTTTATTTGCTTATTTATTAGATATTGCTGGGGAGATGGACAACACCACCCTGCTTACCGTGCACTTACCCGGCAGCCATGATGGTGCTTTTGCCTGGCAGCTGTGGTGCAATCTTTTAGAGCGCGCTGGGCAGCTGGGTTTACCGCCTTTGGTATTTCGCCTTTATCACGCGCTGCCCCATTTGGCGGAGCAAGAAGATATTGCTGATTTAATCACAGAAGGTTTGTGGATTTTAGCCGAGGGCAATCCTGAACCACAGACGGCCAAACATGCCGCATTAATTGCCCACGGCCATTACAGCCAGCGCCCGGCCCGTATGGCGTGGTGTGATTATGGCGAAGCTTATAGCGCCGAAGTGGCTTTGGATGATGAGGCGCTAAAATGGCGAATCACGCCTTTAGACCCACCGCATAAAAACGTAATCAGCGTTGAAATAGGCCAGAGCAATGATCAAGCCCCACTAGCGCCATTATTTAGTAATCCTGAAGAGCAAGCACTGGTCGGCAACCAGCAGGGCCGTGCAGACAGGGGCGTAGTCAGCTTAGCCATTGATCTGCTTTCAGAAGTTGATGCACTCAGTAAGGCACACCCAGAAGGATTATTACTTTGCATCAGCGATGTAGCCCACGGCCGCCATCTGCCACTAGCCTTACCATCCACACCGCAGCCTATTCCACTCAATAGCGAAGCACTGGCTATTAAATGGCCCGGCCTGAAACAGCACCACAATACAAATAAACTATGCATCAGCGGCGTATTAGGCAATGAAGCCCTTCTTTTATTAAGCACGCTGGCACAAAACGATGCCGATGCTGAAATATTATTTGGCAGTAAAGAAACCAATCCCAGCTTAAATGCGCTGATCCGCCATAGCTATAACCCCGCTTGGCTATTACCCCATTTAAAAGACTTATGCAGTAATGGTGTTGATCTGGAAGAAAGAGCCAATTGGTGCCGCGCGCTTGATCAGGTATGGCAACGCTGCCGCCCCAATGATGCAAATATCTTTGAATTAGCCAATTTTGCCGTGCATATCGGCCAATACGCCGTAGCCCGTGCAGGTTTTTTAGATGTATTAGAGCATGCAGAGACACCCGGCCCCGCATTACATAATCTGGCACTGATTGAAATCACCACCGGAAATCAAGAACACGCCAGCACTTTAATCCATGCACTGACCAGCATTGATCCAAATCACCCCAAAACCCGTGCATTACAACAACGCTATCAAGAATGGCTAGAAACCCTAAAAGCTAAACAACATCTCATTGAAGCACTTGAAGATAAAGAAACGGGCCTGCGTTTAACGCCACTAGGGCCACAACACGCCAGAGAATTAGCATGGGCATGCCGAGATAAACATTTATCTATCCTTACCCGCTTACCTGATCTATCAGGCAGAGCATGGGCAGCACAATGGATAGCAGAAAATAATACAGATGAAAACGCCTGCGCACTCGCTATTACGCTGCCAGAAGCAGGATTAGTAGGCATCTTAATTTTAAAATTTGGCCAACATAAAAACCTGTGTATTAGCCTAGCCCCAGAATGGCAGGAAAAAGGAATAGGCAGCACCGTGCTAAAGCTGGTTAAAGAGAAAGGTTTTGAATCAGAAAGATGGTTAGGAAATAAAAGATCAGCAAACCTATTAAAGAAATAAACAAACCTGTAAAGGAGCACAGCTATGAAAAAAGACATCAAACAAGGCGATACATTACAAAATGAAACAACAAAAAAACCACAAAACAAAAATAATTAAGAAGATTTACAAAAACAAATAGCACGGAATAAACAAAATAAAGTGTTTTAAAGCAGAAAAACCCATACAGACAAAAGGTAGGATGTGTGCAAGAATAAGCAATTCGTAAGCATAGAGAAAATTATAGAAAGCATAAGTAAGGCAAAAGCGTAATCAACCTATATTTCAGGCAAAGGTAAAAGTGTGAATCCATCATCAGGACCTCTCAGAACTTGCTCGCCCCCAAAATCAACCACCTCCCCCAGCGGGGCAGATACCTGATGTGCAGCATACTTAACACCCCCAGGCACGCCATTAGCCTGTCTCAGCGCTAATACAGCAAGAGGCTTTTTTACCTCTTCCAGCACATGCTTGTATTTGGCCACTGTTTGCCGAGATAGCTTTGCCGCCTGGGCGATGGCTTCATGCAGCAGCGCTTTTCCCTGCTCCTGCAGCAGGCGGCAAGCAGCGCGAATCTGGCCTTCGGTTTTTTGTTTACGGGTAGAATGCGTTCGCTCTGCTGCTAATGCTTGCTTTTCAGCCAGCGGCAAGCTTTGATCAAGCGCCATGACCCCTCTGTGGCAGCGGCTGCTACCGCTGTATTTATCCCATGTCCACCTTGCTACTGATTTAACCGTGGCCCGCAGATCAGACACACTTAAATCAGCAGGAAACCCCAAGCTGCGGAAAGCGTTTTTATTGTGGGCAAAGGCTTCAAGCAAGCGGGTAAAGCTCAGAAAAGAGCCTTCAGCTTTTTGCCGGCTGACAATTGAATACGCGTAATAGCGGAGTTTTTCGAACAACATACAGTTGCGCGAATGAGAAACGGCATCCAGATTGGGGCTTTTAGCCCATGGCGATGCGCTGGCCAGCTCTACGCAATCTGCCAGCTCGGATAGCTCGTAGATATGAGGGTGCAGCTCTGAGGTGCGCCACCACTGATGCCCCGGTGTTTTGGCAACTGGGCCACTGTGATACTCCAAATCTGCCTTTAGCTCGCGTGCAAATGCCGAGTAAATCGCCTTCATATAATGAATAGGCTTAGAGCGGGCGCGCTCAGATGTACAGACGGGCACAATGGCGTAATACAAATGCGCGTGGCCATTCTGGCGGTTTTGAACGATCAGATTAGGCGCGGGCAGCCCTTTGTCTTGCCAGATCATTGCGTTATCGTGGTCAAGATCAAAAATCAGCCAGCTAACAAAATTAGCCCGGTTAATCTGCATATAGGGATATTTGATCGCGTAATCGCGGGGGCGAATCAGCGCGGCTGTTTTGTTATCACTGCAACGCGCTAAAAAAGCCGCCTCTTGCAGTAAACGATAGAGAGCCGTGCCCTCCTGCTGGAAGCGCGGCAATAGCTCGTTTTCAATAACAGAAGTCTTTAATTCACTTTTTAAAGGTTGAGACATACCCTGCCACCCGCTTAGCGGTTGCAAAAATCTTGCAAAATCGGGAGAGGGTACGTAGAATCAAGGATGTGTTTGTTCCTTGATGTAGGTTTTTCTCTCAAAGGTCGCCAAACCTTGAAAGACTCTACTGTTAAAAGACTCTACCGTACCAACAGCCCTACTGATTATCCAAAGCCGCCTCGCCAAAGGCGGCTTTTGTTTTTCTGGTTTTGTTTACTCTGGCGTTTCAGCCGTTTGAATCTCAGTAATCGCCGCAGAAACTGCGCGCTCTATCAAAGAGATATCTACTCCTCTTGGAATTTCTAAAGTAATTTTGCTTCGCCCCACCAGCATGGTGGCTAGGTGTTGCGCTTGCGCATTTTTTAATTCGTGGCCTTTACTGATTTTCAGGCCATTACGTGCCACAGCTTTACGTTCAATAAAAGTAAGAATGCCTTTGTTTTTAAGCTTGCCCATTGCGGCCAGCTTTAAAGCTTCTGCCACAATCGCCTCAAAGCCTTTCTCGCACCACGCTAAAACCTCATCAACAAAAGTAACCGTTAAAATACGCGGGGTAATCATTAATTGATCGAGAATAACCGGCGGCAGGCTTTGAAATTTCCATAAAGAACGAATCAGCTTTTCATCGCAGCCTAAAATCTTCGCCAGCTCTACATTGGTAGTGGCGGCATTATGATCACGTAAAATAGGCAATGCTCTGGATTTTTCGAAATCGCTTAAATCAACCCGATTCAAGTTTTCAATAATTGTTACTTTGGCTGATGTTGCGTTATCCAGATCACGAACAATGGCATCTATTTCTGGCCATAAAAGTATTTTTTCATGCGCCTGCAAACGTCGCTCGCCCGCCAGTAATTCATAATCGCCATTAGGAAGCCGTCTGGTCATAATCGGGTGAATTAAGCCGCCTGCTTCCAGTATCGAATCTGCGAGTATTTTTAATTCTTGCGGGTTAAATTCAACACGTGGCTGAAATGGGTTTCTGCATATTTTAGAAAGCGGAATTTTCATGCTCGGCGTTTCTGGGCTGGGCCCAAGCAGCGCAGATACAATCCCTTTTGCTATTTCAGCCCGCCCGCCCGCGCTTTCATCACTAATTTGCCGTGATGATTGCAGCAGCTGGTCTATTTTAGTTGGCTTTTTAACTGGCTTATTCAACATCGTTTCCAGCCGTCTCTAATTCATCTGCAAAACCTTCGTAGCCTAATTTTGTCAGAAACTCTTTAGATAATCGGGCCACCGATTTGGCCACCGCCGTATTGGGCTCTGAAAAAACCGAAACTCTGCGCATAATCGCCTCTTTCACTTTTACAGATTCAGGCAGCCTTTCATCAAAAACCATTCCGGGAAAGGTTTCTATTACACGCGTTTCTGTTACTTTATCCACGCCTTTGCGCCCATCAAACATAGTAAGCAATGCGCCGATAAATTTAAGTTTTGGATTTTTTGCTCTTTTTACTTCAAGTACGGTCGCTTCTAGATCTTCAATACCATCTAAAGCATATTGATCACCCGCTTTTACTGGCACCAGATAATGCGTGGCTGCCGTTAACGCCATAAGCGTTAACTTCCCCAAATTAGGCGGGCAATCAATCAGGATAATATCGTAAGTGCCTTCTTTAATTTTTGCCAATTGCATCGCAATTAAATCAGTATCTTTACGCCAAAGCTCAATCTCTAATTCGCGCATTTTCATCACCATTGGCAAGATGAAAACGCCAGGGAAAATAGAGTCGTAAATACACTCATCAATACGTATATCTGGGCGCTGAATTAAGGTTACGGCGGTGTAATTTAATTTTTTTGGATTGGTCGGGCTAAGCGTTGTGGATGAGTTGCTTTGAGGGTCCAGATCGATCACTAGCACGGTCATACCCCGCCTGGAGCATCCATCAGCCAATTGAACGGTAGTCGTGCTTTTACCAACGCCACCCTTTTGATTAAAAACCGCAACGACATCCATTTTACCGACCAAAATTGCAATAAACACCGCTAATTGTTGCACGGTAATAGCGGCATAGCAACACCATCAGTGAAATATTTATCCGATTGTTGTAATAAAAATAAACACTTTAAAATCAAGAGGTTAGCGTTCGGAATAATTCCGAACAATAATAAAAAGCATAAAAAACATTAAAACACACACAAAAAACATAGTAACAATCACCTGAACAACAAAAATCATGCAAAAACAAACTGATAATCTTGCATGTTAATAAACATAAACACGGCTATTTTCAAATAAATACAAAAGATCACTTCTCAATTTTGCATGAAACAAAATACAAAAAACCTTTAATGTCGAACAAAAGACCCCAGTGCCACGCTAAAAAATACCTTGATTTGCCCTGCACTACATTAGAAAAATATGCACGCTCACGGTGTTCGGCTGGGGTTTTCCAGCAAGACTGCTCATAAGCTCGGGCGGATTAGGTGAGCAGGCATAAGTTATTTCCCCAGTCAGTTTCATGCAAAAAGAGAAGGGGAAGGAAGGGCTAAATCTCAGGGCAGAGAATGGGGAAGGGGAAGGGGAAGGGGAAGGGGAAGGGGACTAAGCATGAGCAGCGGCCAAGCCCCAGAACTAAAACGGGACTGTCTATATAAAGTACTTTGAATGAGGTGGCCAGTGCCAGAGGCCAATCTATTGCAGATTTCATTGAAAGGAAATAAAAGCACGTTGCAATCTATTACAAGAAACTATCACCGGCGTGGTTCTTAAATAAATTAGCGCGGCGTAAATAGCGTAATACGGTGCGAGGGTCTTTTTGGCCGGTCACTTCCATAATTTTATACAGCTGCACATCACGCTCACCGGCGGAGGTGATAAAGCCCGAGCGTAGGCTATGTGCACCAAAATCTTTAACCTCTAATCCAATAAGGCCTGCGTATTTTTTAACCACACGGCCTATCCATTGCCCGCTCAGCGCTTGCTCTGTAGCGCCCCCCGCCCAATCTATCCGCCTGAACACTGGCCCCTCGGTAATACCGGCTTCATTTAGCCAAGCTTTTAAGCGCACTACTGCCTGAAACTGGCTGCCGTTATAAATTGGCTTTTCAAACCCTTTGCCAGATTGATCCGTTTTACTACGCTGAATATTGCAAATAAGATGGCCCAAACGATCAAATTTAAGATCAGCAAACTCAAGCGCAGCCAGTTCGCTGCGCCGGAAAGCCCCGGCAAATCCAAGCGCCAAAATAGCCCGGTCGCGAGCGCCCGCAAGTGTATTGGGAGTGAATGCCAGCATCTCTAATAGCTGATGATCAAGTAAAGGTTCTTTTTGCTGGCGGGCCTGGCTGCCATGCGTGCGCTTAATCCCCGCCAAAGTGGCCCGAACATGAACATGATCGGTTGGGGATGGAATATTTTTAAGCTGATGAATATAGCGAATCGAAGCCATCCGCCTTTCCAGCGTTACAGCCGAAATCCCCCCTTGCGCCTGATTAGCCAAAAACAGGATCAGGCTTTCAGGCGTTGCCGGCACTCTGGAAAGGCCATGCAGATCACACCAGCTACAAAAAATCTTGAAATCAGACTGATAAGCACGCAGCGTAGCCGGCGAAACTTGCGCACGCAGATACGCCAGTGCCGCAGCAAAATTTGCTTGCAGCTCCACAGGCACACCACTAAACCCCAGGCTAATCACCAAATCGCTCATCACGTATTCCAATAGCAAATTTTTATCAAACAACGCTTCACAGATTCTATTACAAAAAGCCCAAAAAATTTCTTACAAATAATAGTGAGTAATAGCCCCAAAACAAACCATCCCTCAATATTCAAACCATTACTTTGCCACCAAAATTCATTCTATGCGAGCAGTCACGATAATGACAGTTATCGTGACTAAGGGGGTTAAGGTGAGAGATGCATTACGCATAACTCAGTTAAGTAGCACATTCGCCATTCCATCCAGTCGGCTTTTCACTGTTTCCCACTGTGGCATCACTTGCCCCATTAAGCGATTCTGGACGCTTTTAACAAGATGAGGAACGCCCGGCGGGGCGTTGTTGGCGCTCCAGTAAACGGCGGCTCCAATTTTGGTTAGCAGTTTCGTGCATATACCACTCACGCACCTGTGTATTTTCAACCCGAAGCAAGAAGCGATAGTGCGTCCAGCTCAATTCGGAACGCAGTGCGTTCCGAACTGAATCGCACCGGGTTTCGCGGAGGCTGTTTGGTTTGAGTCAGACCAACATGGCCTGCTCGCTTTGATTACGATAATAATTTGCTTCTGCTTCCGCAGGTGGGATATGACCAATCGACCCAAGCAAACGATGGTGATTGAACCACGAAACCCATTCTAATGTCGCTAGCTCCACAGATTCTAGGCTTTTCCAAGGCCCCAAACGATGAATCACTTCCGCTTTGTAGAGTCCGTTAATCGTCTCAGCGAGTGCATTGTCGTAACTGTCGCCGGTCGTACCAACCGATGGCTCGATGCCTGCTTCAGTCAATCGCTCGGTATATCTAATCGATACATACTGCGATCCACGGTCGCTGTGATGAATCAGCGCTTCTCGCTCCGGTTGCCGCGCCCAAAGGGCTTGCTCTAACGCATCCAGCACAAACTCGGTTTGCATATTGCGACTCACTCGCCAGCCCACGATATACCGAGCGAATACATCAATCACAAACGCCACATACACGAAGCCTTGCCAAGTCGATACGTAGGTAAAATCCGACACTCAGAGCTGATTCGGTCGTTCGGCGACAAATTGTCGGTTCACATGATCGAGTGGGCAAGCAACGGCAGGGTCTGGGCGTGTCGTGCGCACCGCTTTACCACGCGATATGCCGCGCAAACCTAGGCTGCGCATCAAACGTGCAACGGTACACCGCGCCACAAGATGCCCATCGCGCTTGAGTTGCCGCCAGACTTTGACGGCACCATACACCTGATGATTCTCTTGCCAGACGCGCGTAACTTCACCGCTCAGTTGCTCGTCACGAATGGCACGTTGGCAACGTAACGCGGGATTGCGCTGTCGAGCGACATAACGTCGATAGGCAGACGGGGCGACCTGTAACAGTTTGCAGATCGGCTCGACCCCGTACTGACCACGATGGGAATCGATGAATGACCTTACGATTTCAAGCGGCGGTCGAGCTCCGCCTGTGCGAAATACGCGCTGGCTAGGCGCAGAATTTCATTGGCCTTTTTAAGTTCGCGTACTTCTCGTTCCAGCGCTTTGATTCGTTCGTTCTCTGCTGAATTTTTGTTGGCTTGAACGGTATCGCCGCCTTGTCGACGGCACCATGTGCGCAGTGTTTCGGGCGTGCAGCCTATTTTGCTGGCAATTGAAACGAGGGTAGCCCATTCGGATGGGTATTCAGCAAGGTGTTCAATGACCATGCGAACTGCTCGTTCACGGACTTCGGGGGAAAAGTGAGTTGATTTCTTCATGGCGCCATTCTCTCAAGAATTGGAGCCTCCGCGAAACCCGGTGCGATTCATTCCACAATTGGTCGAGGTGTTTGGCATTGGCCGCGATGCAATTAGTGCTTGGCTGGATGCTTGGGCTGCACAAGGACTCAGGGGGCTACAAGATGAGGTGCGTTTAGGCCGACCCGCTGTGCTGACAGAAGGCGATTTGCAAGAATTGAAAATATTGATTGATGAGAATCCACATCAATTAAAAATGGCTGTGGCGCAATTTGAGGATAAATCCGGCAAAAAAGCGGAGTTAATTACCTACCGTCGCGCAATTAAAAAATTTTAACTACGGCTGGAAGCGGTGTCGCGCCTCATTGCGCGGCCTGCGAGATGAAACACATTTTCGCAGAAGCCAAGAGGTCGCTGTATTTTTACGTGAACAAGAAACGAATGGTAAATTCAATATTTACTTTTTTGATGAATCTGGCGCGAGTTTAACACCCAGTATTCCGTATGCGTGGCAGGAAATAGGTAAGACGAGAGAGTTACCCAGTAAGCGCAGCAAGCGATTGAATATACTGGGTTTTATCAATCGGAAGAATGAAGGTCAATGCCATTTTGTTGAAGAAAGTGTTAACTCAGGACATGTGATCGAAGCCTTTGATGCATTTGCTGCGCGGTACGCTGAAGAATATGCCGCAACTAAAGTGCCCTGTTTAGTCGTGCTCGACAATGCGCCAACCCATCACAGTGGTGTATTTAAAGCCAAAATTGACGATTGGATCGCCCAAGGGGTCTGTTTACATTATTTGCCGACTTATAGTCCTGAGCTGAACTTGATTGAAATTCTGTGGCGCAAATTGAAGTATGAATGGCTGCCGATGTCGGCTTACAAAAGCTATGGTTGTTTGAAGGAAAACGTAAAAAATATTTTGTTTTTGTTCGGTACAAAATACAAGATAACTTTTGTTTAACTACTTACCTACGCGACTCATTAACAAGTCATTTTTCACTGGCTTGTATTTTTTAATAAATTCTTCAAAAATTAGTGCATCAACTTTTACGGTATTTTTTAAATTAACTTTCCCAGATTTAATATCTGTTACCCTAACCATTGGGTAGCCAGTAGGTGAAAATATTGGCGTTTGGTGCAAAGAGTCAATTACGTTTGTAACTTCAGATAAAGTCATCACCTCCCAACTCTTCGGAATTCGGCCGACTGGGCTGTCTTTAAATTCGGCGTGGCCGATGCCTTGAGTTAATAGCTCTTGCATCAGGCCGGTTTTCAGGTCTTTGAGTTTATTGATTTGCGCTTGGGTGGATTCAATTACGTCGTCAACGGCGGTGAGAATAGCGGCGATTTTTTGTTGTTCGGCAAATAACGGGATGTTGAATTCAAGCTCACTTAGTTTTTCAATAGTTAATGCGGCTTGGTTTGAGCCTCCTGCTATTCTATCTATTGCCGTTTGAAATACGTCTGAATCTAGATATTTAGCAAGGTAACTCGGGCTAACCGTTTTGTCTATTTCTCTAATCCATAGCAAATTCCCGTCTTTAAAATAAAATTCTAAGTCTTCAATTAAGTATATGACGCCAATCGTCCCTACAGCGGTTACTAAAATTTCATCTTGTTTAGGCGCGCCAAATTTTTTTTTTAGCTCGCTAAATTTCTCTTTTGAAATATAAAGAGTGTCTCTTATAAACTGTTTTTTACTACGAAGAATTACCTCTTTTGACCTAAAAAAAGGCACTCCTTCTGACACATATTCAGATTGCAGAATACGCTTGCTCGAACCAATTTTTGCCATGTCAGCTAACCGCTGCGCTCGCCAATCACGTGGAATTTGATTACTCATACCCCAACCCCGCCAAATTGCTGTTTATTCATCATGACTCACCCCAAGCTGTTGTTGCACCCATGCGCGTTCACGTTCTAGCTCGTGTTTAAGCTCGGCTTCGCTAGGTAAATAGGGCAGGTATTTGGCGGCGAACATTTGCTCGCTGTCGGTGAGGATCGAGTATTTCACGACGGCTTCGCTTTTTTGGCTGCATAAGATCAAGCCGATGGTGGCGTTGTCGTCATCGCCTTTTTTATGCTGATCGTAAATGCGGATATAGGTGTGCATTTGCCCGACATCCTGATGGCTGAGTTTGCCGAGCTTTAAATCAATCAGCAAAAAACATTTAAGTTTGAAATTGTAAAACACCAGATCAATATAAAAATCCTGATCATCCGTACGAATGCGCTGTTGGCGTTCGACAAATGCAAAGCCTTTGCCGAGTTCTAATAAAAATTGCTGTAGGTTATTGATAATGCCCTGTTCTAAATCGGCTTCTTGATAGCGGCCTGAATCCAGATTGAGAAAATCCAGAATATAGGGGTCACGCAAATAATCTTGTGGCTGCTGCGCTAAAAGCTGGGTGTTGGTTTTTGCTTCGGCCTCGACCGAGGCTTTATCTTGGCTGGCCAGTAATCGCTCGTAATACAGCACGCTGATTTGGCGCTCTAGTGCACGAACACTCCAGCCTTGTTGCACGGCTTCCTGCTGATACCACTCTCTGGCACTCGGGCTTTCAATCCGCGCCAAGTGGTTGTAATGCGACCAGCTTAATTCGAGAGACACTGTCTCCCGAATTGGAAAAGCCTCATAAAAACGCCGCATATTGCGTAAATTAGTGACATCAAAGCCTTTGCCAAACTCTGCACTCAAACGGGCAGAGAGCAGCTCTAGTTGTTGTTTGCCATAGGCGGCGCGGCTTTCGCCCTGCTGTTCATGCTCAATAATCAAATTGCCGATTTGCCAATAGGTTTGCACCATGGCGGTGTTGACGCTGCGCTGAATCTGATGGCGCGCCTGCTGAATAAGCTGGCTAACTTGTTGAAACAGCGCATCCTGCTGCGGCAGTTTATTCATACCCCAGCTCCGCCAAGTAATCCTTCATCACGCCTTCGGCCTTTGCCACTTGTGCATCTAATTGATGCAGCGACACGCGATATTTATCCCACCAGCGTTCAAACTGGGCGATCAGCGCTTGCTGATCGGCAGGCAATAATGTGCGAATCATTTCTTTGCTGGTGATTTCCGGTTTGAAATCGTAATAATCTGCATCGCGCTGCGTGAAAACAGCCGTGACATCAAAGCCTTGCAGGATTTCTTCCTGAATATAATCGTCATTCACTTCGCGCACGGGCACGCCACCATGCAGCAAGGCACGCACATCAAAAATTTCGGGAGGGGGTGAGGTATCGGCGTAGCGGCGGATATTTAGGTTGTAATCGTTGTCGCTGATTTCAGCCAGCGTGACCACCTTAGCGTAGCGCTTGATATCGCTGTATTGCTCAAAGGTGGTGACGATTTTTGCTATATCGCTGCTGCGTAGGCTGTTTTGATTTTTACCTTCGGCATAATCCAGCTCGCCATTGATAAACAGTACTTTGCCTTTACGCTCAGCTGGCTTGGCTTTGTTGATGATCAACAGACTGGCTGGGATGCCGGTGCCGTAAAACAAGCCCGCAGGTAGGCCAATCACGGCTTCTAGCAAATCGTCGTTCAAAATACCTTGGCGAATGGCTTTTTCGCTGGAGCCACGGAATAACACGCCGTGCGGCATTACCACGCCCATCATGCCATCGTTATTCAGCGAGGCAATCATATGCTGCACAAAGGCTAGATCGCCCGAATCTTTCGGCGGCGTGCCGTAGGGGAAGCGACCAAAGCCATCGTTATCGGCCTCGGTTTTGCCCCAAGCGGCCAAGCTAAAGGGTGGATTGGCGATCACGCGATCAAACGTCATTAACTCGCCGTTTTGAATATGCTTAGGATCGCCCAAGGTGTCGCCCTTGCGGATATCTGCATTGAATACGCCATGCAAAAACATATTCATTTTGCAAATGGCCCAAGTATTCAGATTCATTTCTTGGCCATATAGCGACAGATTGGCGGCATTTTCGCCATGCTGCACTAGATAATTACGCGTTTGCACCAGCATCCCGCCCGAGCCAACGGTAGGGTCATAAATCCGCATTCCGGCATGGGGCTTGAGTAAAGCCACTAGTAATTGCACGACTTCGCTAGGCGTATAGAATTCACCGCATTTTTTACCAGCAGAATCGGCAAACATCTTAATCAGATATTCGTAAGCCGTGCCTAGTAAATCGCTCGATTCAAAATCTTCATTACGCAAGCGATGCTGGCCAAAGTGGCTGAGTAAGTCGCCCAGCTTTTTATCAGATAATTTATTTTTGATATTAAAGTCGATCGAAACCAATACGCCTTCTAGGCTGCTATTGTGCTCTTCGATCGCTTCGGTGGCTTTATTTAGCTCGGCACCAATATCGTGCTTTAAATCTTTCAGCGTATTCCAGCGGGCGCGTTCGGGCACAAAGAAAGTCTGATCGTACTCATCTTCATCCTGCGCCAGCACCGCTGCCTGCGCTTGCGTCTTACCAATACTCAGATAATGAGCTAGCACTTTTTCCTGCTCTTCATCAAAGCTATCGGACAAGCGTTTCAAGAACATCATGCCGAAAATGTAATCTTTATATTCCGACGCATCCATATTGCCGCGCAAAATATCGGCCGCAGTCCAGAGATAGGACTCGAGCTGTTGGAGGGTGAGTTTTTGAGTCATACGAATTCTTTTTAATCTAGGGGGCAATACGGTGCGCCGCGTTAAAGCATTAACGAAACGCAAAATGAGGCGGCGTAAAGAGCAACCGTTTAAGGGCGACATCTTACCCTAAAAACGAAAGCTTATTTAGAGGTGCAAAATCTTACTCAACTTCTCCACCCAAATCCATCGAACGTCACCTCTCCGCTTACCAGTTTAGCGACCATCAAACGAGGGTTGATGCTCGGTTGAAACGACTGAGTTAGACTGAGCGACAGGCCGCTAGACGCTGAGGCGCAACAATTTTAGGCCAAATGAGCGTCTGCAATGACCTTGATTGCAGACGCTCAAATTGTGTCGCGAGCGCTAGCTCCTCGGCCTTTGCGGACATTCACGATATTATTATTGACTGATTTAGTCTTAAGCATTGGTGTTCATATTAAGCAATCTCCATTAGGCGAGCGCAATGTGCTCGCCACGACCGGAGAAGTGGCTGTGTAAGAAAGCTGAGATGGATAGTTAATCAGGTAATATTATGACGTCTTTTACGGTGGACTGTTCTTTTTCATATTCAAATATTAAGTAATACAGTTCAGTTAAATAGTGGGGCATCTGCTCTGGTGCACTACTTTGCAGTGAGTTCAAGGCGCGTTGCAGGCGTTCAGCGCATTCACCTAGTCCATGCTGGCGGAGTTGCTGCGCTCGGTATTGCACTTTTTGCGCAATATTGCTGCCTAAATGAATCAATCCTTGTAGTAGCCATTGGGCGAGTAGGGCTCGGCTTTGTTGTAATAAGTCGTGCAAAGGGGCGAGTGTGGCGTGCTCCTGCCACGATGGCATCTCAATGCTTTGTGCTGTTTGCTGTGCTTGCAGCATGATGACTCGATCTTTGTCGCAGACGGCTATGGGTTCAAAATATAAACGTTCACCATGGCGGTGCGCCCAGCCAGAGATCATGCTGAGCGCGTCATCGTGTAGAATTTTTGCCAAAATATCGATGGCCTGTGGTGCGCAGGCCGAGTAATGCAGACTTAATTCCACTTGATCAAGTTGCTCATCCTCACCGCATTGCAGGCTGGCGCGTAAGGTTTGGCTGCTGGCATCCCAGCCCCATGCGAGGATTTCAGTGACCGGCAAGAGATAGAGCTGGCTAACCACCTGTTGGGGTTGGGCAAAGGCTGGGTCGGCTTGCTGCAACCAGCGTTGCAAGCTTTGTGCATTGGGATGGCGTAGGGGATGTGCGATTTGTTGCCATGCATCGTGCATCATCGGCAAAATATTGCTATGACGAGCGGTGTTGGCGATGCTGAGCGTGCCATTGGCGTGGCGTTTGGCAGCTTGCGTCACAATTTGGCTTTGCATGATTTTATGCAGCGGTTGGCTCAGTAGTCGGCGTTGCAAGATCGGCGTGCTCGGTTCGCTATGTGGCCATTCGTGCTCAATCACCATCAACGCCAAGGTATCGGGATCACAAAAAATAATTTGTACCGATTCGTTTTGATCGTCGCGGCTGAGCTGCGCCCCTAGACTAACTAATCGTAAATGATCCAGCGCGACTTCACCTTGGATGCCAAGACCCAGCAAGTAGGCAGCAGGGGGGGTGTGCTTGGCGCATCGGGCTGACAGGCATAGCGACTGCTGGTCCAGCGCGCTTGTAATTCACACAGTAAGGCCAAGGTGCGCTCCGGATGGGCGCGGCTGGAACGGGCTGCTTGATCCAGCAAGGCTTGTCGCAAGGCGGTCAAACTTTCAAGCACCCAGCGCCATTTTAGGCTCTCGGCGAGTTGTAAAGCCTGAGCAAATAAGGCTTCCAGATGATGGAGTGGCTGGCTGCTGCCTTCTTGCCAAAGTTGCAAGGCAATGGTTTGAATGGCCTGATCGAGGGCCATGGCGGCTTCTGAAGAAAATAAATCGTACGCCGTAGCATTCTGCTGTGGCGGTATGACTGTGACATTTAATTGCGTCCAGTTTTCGGTCGGCGCTTGCGCAAAGGCCATGACAGCTAAGGCGATGTGTTCACAGACTTGTTGATCACTGCAATCGCAGCGCGCATGACTCAAACTGTGACTGGAAAAAAAACGCACACTGCACATGGGTAAATGTGCAGTAGGGGTGGGGCTGTCGCTTTGCCATGCGGTGAGGCGGATTAAGGTATTGGCGGACGCTAAACGATAGGCACGTTTGAGGAGGCTGCTAGGTAATGTTTCCAGCTCGGTTTTAAACAGTGCAGGGCTCCATGTCTCAACAGCAGCTTCGTGACTGGAGGCAGTCGGTTCATTTTCTGCTTCGTTTGCCATGCTGGCTTGGTGTTGATACGCCAACACCATGGTGACGCGATGGCGGCACAAACCATTGGCTGGACAGGTGCAGCGGGCATCGCGCAGTCCTGCACCAGCGGGCAAGGTGCTGATATGACCATCGCTATAGCGAGCAATCAGTTCACCATTTTCACTGTTCAGTTCGGGTGATTTGCCCTCACTAAGGTCTTTTTGTGCTTTTTTAACAAAACCTGCATTGCTTAGCGCGATTAAAGCTTCGCTACTGAGAGCTAATAAATCGGGGCGAAGCGCGTTCATTGTTGTACCTTTTCAGCCAGCCATGCTGCCAATTCACCGGGTGTCATGGCCCCGATATGTGCGCCGACATTGACTAATTGCTGCGCCATGTCGCGGTCGTAATTGGGCTTGGCAGCCGAATCGAGTGCGGCAAGACCGAGCACCGTGCAGCCTGATTGCACCATGCTTTTGCTCAGACGAACTAATTCGTGCGGGCTGCCACCCTCATAAAAGTCGCTCACCAACACCACAATGCTGCGGCGTGGATTGTGAATGAGCGATTGCGCGTAACGCATGGCCTTGGCGATGTCCGTGCCGCCACCTAATTGCACTTTCATCAATAATTCCACTGGGTCACTGACATCGGCGGTGAGGTTGACGAATTCGGTATCAAAGGCGATCAGATGCGTGCGCATGCCTGGTAATTGCCATAAGCAGGCGGCCATCACCGCCGAATGAATCACCGAATCGACCATCGAGCCACTTTGATCGATCAATAAAATAATATCCCATTGCTCGGTGTGCCGTTTACTGCGGCTCATGAACAACGGGGTTTCGATATACAGTTTTTTATGCTCGGGATGCCAGCGGTGTAAATTGGCGCGCAGCGTGCGTTTAAAGTCAAAATTACTCGCTACCGGCCGCAACGATGGGCGACGTCGATCCCGCGTGCCGCTAAAACTTTGCCGCACTTCGCGGGCTAGTTTTTCCATAATTTTCTGAACCACGGCGGCAACGATTTTGCGTGCTGCCGCCAATACTTCGGGATTCATCAAATGTTTGGTGTGCAGCACCGCGCGCAGTAATGATTCCGATGGCTCAATACGGGACAGCACATCCAGATTGGTGACGACTTCCACAATCCCAAAACGCTCAACGGCATCACGTTCCAGCCGTTCGATCACTTCTTGTGGAAACAGCGTATGGATGGTGTTGACCCAATCGGGAATTGTCAGTTGCGAAGGATCTAGCGTTGCCCCGCGCTCGCCCCGCGCCGCGCGATCAGGATCGCGGCCGTACAGCCATTCCAACGCCGCATCGGCAGCCATCGCTTCGCCGCTTAAATTGCCTAATTGGGATTGAGCCGCTTCGCCGAGTAATAAACGCCAGCGTTGTAGATTATTGGGTATCTTAAGGGCGGTATTGTTGTTATTCATCTAGCTGCATATACCTTGCATTTTTTTATCATCAGGCGCTAGGCACAAACCCCAGTGCCGTAAGCGTTGCATAGCTTGTTGTTCTAATAGCTGCTGTTTGGCCAGCGCCACGGGATCGATATGGAATCGGGCGACTAACTCACCTGCGCTCACACCATGTACGCCTTGTTGTGTGAGCACTAAGCGCGCCAATGTGCCACGCTCGCGACTGGGTAGCCAGCTGAAGGCGGCGCGCATGGCGGGGAGCGCCAGCACAAAATCCAAATCATCAAGTTGGCCTATCAATGCATCCAAGGCTTGAATAAAACGCGGATTTTCAGCCAGTTCATGTCGAGCCAAAGCCAATAAACCTTGCAAAGCATCGCCTAAATGCGCGGCGGTTAGCGTAGCCAATAATGCAATCGCTTGATCTAAAACGCGGTCGTCGTCTTGAGCCGCATATTGATTCACGCTCAATAAGCAGCCCAAGGCCGCGCCGCGACTGAGTGCCGCCGCTTGCAGATGCGCGGCTTTGCGTTGCCAAATGGCTAATGCGCGGGCATGCGGTAATTGCGACAATTCTGCATTATTAAGCGCCAGCGCATCGCGGATTAAATGCCGCAAGGCTTGCCAAGTGACAAGGTGATCGCTTTGATCCGCAATGGCAACGGCCGAATGATCTTCGGCCAGCCACAGCACACGATCCAAGGCCGTGTGCAGCAATTGCAATAAGGCGGGTGCTTGCGCCATGCCCAGTTCATGGCCGTGCCGATACAGCGCATGGCACAAACTCAAGGTACTGCCCAGCGCATCAAATTGCGGCTCTTGCGTGATGGCATTTTGCAAGCGGCTCAGCAAGGCAGGATTAAAGTCAGACAAACCCGCCATCGCTGCGGTATTGAGTAATTGCGCTAAATCAGCACTTTTGCTGTAGCCCGAAGCCAGCTCGCTGAGCTTGGCCAGTGCTGCCGCTTCAAGACTTGCGCCGTAAATTGCCGCTTCGATCAAGGCCGATTGTTGTTCAAACGGTTGGCTTAATGACCATTGTTCGCTGCGTTCACCCGACATCGCCCAATTGGGGCCTGTCGTGCGCTGAAATCCGGGAATTTGCAAAATGCGTAGCCGATGCAAAATCTGGCTACGTTGCCGCTCGGCTGGCGTCAGCAAGGATAAATTGAGTGCTTGGGGTGGCATTAAATCATGCGCTGCAAGCTCGGCGTAGACTGATTTTAGCAAGGGTGGCTGTGGCGTATTCGCGGCTAGTTTTCCGGCTTGATCACCAGCAAGTACATCCATAATTTCGACCAGAATCGGTTCGGTGCAACGGCGCAAGGGGCCGCGATACGTCCATGGTAAGGGCGCATCTAATGCATCTTTAATTAAACTGCCCGCCAAGCCATCCAACCAATCGCAGCGCAAAGGCGAGCTATGGCTGCGTAAGCGTGCTAAAGCGTGGGTGCGGACATGCACCGCTTGTACATCAGCCGTGGAGGCGGGGAGTTTCTTTTGCCGCAGCCGCTGCATCACGTCGCGTAATAATTGCTCACCCGCGCCAGCGAGTTGATGCTGCCAAATTGCTTGCTGGAACGAGGGCGACGGCATCCCAGATGCATAGCCTTGAAAAGCATCCAGCCGTTTATAGGTGTAGGGTATTAGGTATGAGCCGCTATGGATTTCCATATCTTGTTCATCAGCCAATACCTCTGCTAGATGTTCTGCCAATTGCGGAAGTTCTGGTGCGCTGCTGGGCAAGAGCTGTGGCGTACATTGTGGCCAGATGCGAGCCAAAGCTGGCGCATGATAGCCGCCGCACACCACGATCACTTTGCCAAATTGCTGCGCCCACGCAATCCAGCTCGACATCATGGCCTCACGTTGTTGGTTGCCTGTGCTGCCAGCGCTGTCGCCGCGCAGATGGATGAAATACTGCTGCAGGCGGTCAGCCAAATCATCGCTACTGCAATCGCCTTCAAACAAATGCTCCCACAGCGCATCGCGGCCTTCGATGCCCAATTGGCGACTTAGCTCAAACTCGTACTGCTCGGCGCGGGCTTCTTGTTCGGCGTCGGCCACATCGGCGTAACGATTACTGACCTCGGCAAAAGCATCGTGCCAGGCGGGTAAATCGATAAATGCCAGCTGTGCGCCAGCGGCACGTCCCTCATACAAAGCTTGCCATTCGGGCGAATGCTCGGCCAGTGGCGACCATGAGGCGCGGCTGAATTTCGAGCCGATATTGCAATAGCTATAAATCGCCAACGGCAGTTGATGGCCTAAAAATAGCTCATCCAAGCGCGGATTAAAATCGGCTGGGCCTTCGATCAGCACCCAAGCTGGCGATTCGCGCCGAATCCGTTCGGCCACCAGCCGTGCACAAGCGGGGCTGTGGTGCCGAACGCCAATAATCTCGACCGCGCTCATGGCAGACGGTGACGCGCAGTGTAATACGCTTGCCAATGTTCGCCACTACGCCGGTTGATTTTTTGCTCAAAATAACGCTGTAATTTATTGCGATCATCTTGATGATCTTTCACTACCGTACCCGCAATGCAATCGACCAAATCGGCTGGCGTACCCGTTCTTTGCTCTAAAAACCATGCTCGCACGCCAACGGCATGTGCGACATTGACCGCTTCGGCGGTGGACATCACTGCCGTGAGTTTATCCATGCTGTTGTCGCCCGCTGCTTGCTGCGTACTGCCGCGTAAATCGCGGAAGGTGGTGACAAGTAATTCCAGTACCGATTCTGGCACGGTATGCGGAATGCCACTTTGTGCGAGTAGTTTGGCCGAGCTGGCCGACACCAAGGCCAATTCCTGCGCGAAATCCATAATCGGGAACACCGTTTCAAAATCAAACCGGCGCTTCAATGCCGCGCTCATTTCATTGACGCCGCGGTCGCGGGTATTGGCGGTGGCAATGATATTAAAACCGGCGCGCCCATACAGCATGGCGTGTTCACCGCTGAGTTCAGGGATCGCCATCACCCGATCCGACAACATCCCTAGCAAGCAATCTTGCACCTCCAATGGCGCACGGGTGATTTCTTCAAAACGCACAATCTGCCCCAGCTGCATGCCCTGATACAAGGGCGCTGGTACCAGCGCTTTGGGGCTAGGGCCTTCATTAATCAGCAGGGCGTAATTCCATGAGTATTTAATTTGATCTTCGCTAATCGACGCGCCGCCTTGGATGGTCAGGCCCGAATTACCCGAAATCGCTGCCGCTAATAATTCGGATAGCATCGATTTCGCGGTGCCCGGTTCACCGACTAACATCAAGCCACGGCCCGTTGCCAGTGTCACCAACATCCGTTCAATCGCCGCCACCGGAGCGACCATCTTGGCGCTGATCTTTAGCTTGGCATCACCCAAAATGAATTTGCGCGCGGCATTCAAGCTCATTTGCCAACCCGGTGGCCGTGGTGATGAATCACTATCCCGCAAGCGCGCCAATTCATCGGCATAGGTCATTTCGGCAGGCGGGCGCTGTAAGTTTTTCTGGTCCATGATTTTCTCTATTAAGGGTCTTCTTGTGTGGCTATTTATTAATATTGGTTGTGTAGATAGACCCTTACTGAGTTAGCATCTCTAATTCATGGACTAATTCACTACTGGTAATCGCATCGAGGCTACCAAATGGGATCACTTCATTTATATTGCGATTTAAACTCACTTTTTCTACGGTTTGTGTTTCACCCGCCTCCCGTGCGAATAAGGGCACACCGGGAGAAATATCGAGGCGAAGTGATACCCCATTTTGCAATGGAAGGACGAAATCCTGATAGTTCATGTTCTCCACTGAGCCGTGTATCCACGCTTTATTGGTTAAACCCAAGGCGCGACCAGAAGGCGTGGTTTTGCCATTCCAGCGCAATAACACATTGCTGGCTGCTTCTTCGGCGTTGAGTCGGTAAACGGGGCGCGACAGTTGCGGGAAGGGTTGCAATAACTCGTAGTCGGCAAACAATTGACCAAAAGCGGCTAAGTCCTCTGCGCTGATATCCAGCGGATGTGGCAAGCCAATGCATATTTCGCCTTCTGGCAGGGTCAATGCATCATCTTGTGCATCGCTGTAACTGGCATCTTCAGCTACACGGAATAAGCACAGTGGCGTATCATCGTTGATGGGATACACTGCCCAAACCAGTCTTTGTACTAAATGACGAATGAGTGGATGCTGCGCCAGAAATTCAGCAAACACCGCCACAGGCCAGCGCCGCCGTTGGCACATGGCTTGCTCTAAGCGGCGAATTTGTTGGCTGGCGATGGTTTTGACGTCTTTTTTCAACCCTTTGAATTGTAGAGTGGCTACTTTGGCCATTGCCTCATCATCGGTCTTGCGGGGTTTGGGCAGATCAGCCAAACGTAGCCCTTCAGTATCACGAACAAAGGGTTTGAGCGTCTCATCAAAGCTCAGCGTGAAATGCCGAGGGCCAAAATCTAAACGCAAACTGCCATTTTGATCTAAGCCCATATCGGGCGCGAGGCGGTCTTCCATTTCGGCAACGGTGAGTCCTCTTTCCTCGGCAATCTGGGCGATTTTCTCTTTGGCACGCTCCTGCATGGTTTTTTTCTTGCAACTGAAGGCGATGCTATTAATTTGCAGTAGCGCGACATCGGTGCCGATCTGAGTTAGCATGTCCAGCCCAGCAATGGCGCGCACCCAAATCGAATCACTTGACCATTGGCGCACCAAGGTACCCAATTTGCGTGTAGTTTCATCATTCGCATATGGCGCGAGGTGTTGAAAAATCACGCTGTCTTTCGATGGCGAACCACCGGTAAGCCAGTTTTGAAAGGCATCCCAGATAAAATCAGCCAGTGAGTCGCGGGTGCAGGCGGCACTGACTTGATCCAAGCCCGCATAACGACCTCCCGCCAAAGGAAAGCGCAACATCGTCGCCAAATGCTCCGCCGCGCTGTCGGGGATCGCCTTGCCATTGCTGGCCAACACCGGACGTCGCCAGCTGCATGGTTGCCAGTAAGCGGGCATCTTGCTGATTTTGCTCGGGAAGCGATCAAGCGGGTCTTCGCTGATGAATGCTTCAGCCGCCGCCATGACATCGTCAGATGAATAGCGTGCCGCACACTGCCGGATCAGCTCGGCATAGCCGTGTTCTCTTAGTAGACGCAGCGCTAAACGGGCTTCATCTTGCGCTTCGCTTTGCGTCCCTAGCGCAGCAGGGAGTAGCGCTGTGATGCTGTGTTCGGGGAAATTGAGCAGCCATTGCTGCCCCAGCTCGCGCTGGCTTTTCACCTTGCCTCGGTATTTTCTAGCCATTATGGCGGCCAACTCAAGTGCGCCAAGGTAGAGTGTCACGGGCAACAAGGCACTATTGGGTTGGGTGACGCGTTTGAGTAGACCGGGTAAGGCGCGCAAGCCATAGACCGCCATTGGATAGGGCGTGTCAGTTAGTCTGTATGGCGTATATTCATTCCATAACCATAAGGCTTGTTCGTCACTGAGTAGGGGCAGGGCATAGCTACTAATACGCGACACTACATCTTTCGCTTCCATGCGGAGCGCTAGCTCGGGTATATCACCAGCGTTGAGTGCCTCGAGCAAGTGTTGGCGCTTTTTTTCGTTACTCAGACGGATGCTGTCCGATCGGGTTTCATAAGGACGAAAGCCTAGCGCCGCCAAAATGCTTTCTGGTGAGGTGTTGTCGATGGCCTTTTGTGCCCATTCAAAATCGGTTGATCCTCCCCAGTAGTGTTCGTTGTAGCTTGGGCAGCTTAAAAAACGTTGTTTTGCTTGTGCGTCCCAGCGCTCAATGGGGTCGAGTGGCAACACATCCAGTGTGAATACGGGCATTTCGCTACGAGTTTGTTGACTCAGCCATGGTGGGTTGGCCAGTACGGCAGGCAATTTCTCGTTGGCGGCGAACACTTGTTTCGCTGCCGTCGATTTGCTGCGCTGCAATAGGAAGGTATGCGCTTCTACGCTAATCCACGCTTGTAATTGCGTGGCGGCATCGGCGTTTTGTTGCAAAAGTTGGTCCAACAGATCGCGCCATTGTTTGGCATACGGTAGTTTTTTGTCAGTCTTTGTGCTGAGTAAGTCGGCTAAAACGGCGATAGCGGTCAAAGGCCAGCGTTGGCACGCCTTACTAAAATGTTCAAGGGCAGTATTATCCTGTCCAGCTCGCTCGGCCAAACTACGCAGTACCAAAGGATGATTGACCGTTCCCAGCCAGTTCCTCACGGTCGTTTCGTCATAGTTGCGGATGATTTCGGGCAGCGCGTCCATTCCCAGTTGCTGCACCAGATTGGGCAGCCAGGTTGACCAGTTGGTCGGCACACCAATGACGCCATGCGTGCGTAACAGTTGTGAGAACCCATCGTACAGTATGTAAAACGCCTTGCTGGTGCGTAAAGCTTGTACGGTTTCCCTGTCCGGTGCGATGGTCAGCAAGGGGGTGAACCAGTGAGCAATTTTTAGGGGACTTTGGCATAGCGCTAGCGTTTCGGCTTTCACCCAGTCGTGGCAATCGGGCAGCAGCCACAGCAGATAGATGCGATGGAGTACATGCTGGCTGTCAAAAGCAGCCTGTATCTGTTCGACGCAACGCAGCCAGACTGCTTCATCGGCTTGGGCCAGCGCGCAGCGTAGCGTCAGATCGCCGGTCAGCACATTGAGCAGGCTGGGTTCGTAAGTATTACTCTGAGTCACCGCCTCGTAGAAAAATTCGCGGCTGATGCTCACGCTATCATTTTGCAGCTCCAGCCGAAAGCGAAGCGCCTGTAACACAATGCCAAGCGTGCGCTCGTAGCCCAGAGTGGCCAATAAAAACTGGCTACACAGACGAAATAGCTCGATGGCACTCATGCACACTTGCCAAGCGGCGACTGCATTGATGGTCGAACTGTCCCAGCCATGGATTGGTGCTGATTGCAGTCGCGCCGACCACTGCATGGCGCGGCGCAGTAGGATGGCATAAGCTGCATCGCTGGCAGGAGCGGGTTCAGCTTGCTGCAATAGCGCCGTCGCTTCGTCAAAGGCGGTCGCCAGTTCATCCGAGGGATGCTGGTGCTGCCAGCTGGCGGGGTCGTGTGCCAGCAAGGTTTGCCGGAACGATTGCCATGCTTCGTGGGCATTCAATTTGGCCGTTTTGCCAGGATTGCGCCGGCTGGGCAGGATGGCTTCAGCTTGTTTTTTCGTTAGCGGTAGCTCATCCGTTTCGGATAGCCATGGTTGGGTATTGTTCTCTGTGCTCTTATTCATAATGGCTAGCTGCCTATACCTGTTAATTGTTGGGCGTTTACAAATTTGGTGTTGATGCGTTAAAACATAGGCAGTTGTAACTTAATTAAATCCTTTTTCTGTGAGCTATGCACTTCCCCCTTGACGGGGGAAGGCTGGGATGGGGGTGTTGAGCCTAAAATGCACTCCGTAGCATCACCCCCTCCCTAACCCTCACCCGTCAAGGGGAGGGAATGCTGCGACTCAAAATCATTCATCAACACGTAATCAGAACAGACCCTAGTTTAATGAGGTAAACCCCCGGCTCTGCCGGGGGACTCACCAAGGTTTGACCTATACGTCGGTCGCTTTGAAACTTCTATCTCGACCAAAAGAAGGCGTTTCAAAGTGAAAGAATATCAAAGTTTGAGCCACACGAGATGGGACTGTAAATGTCACATCGTGTTTATTCCAAAGCGGCGCAAGAAAGTGATTTATGGCGCGTTGCGTAAGCACCTCGGAGAGATATTCCGTGAGCTGGCAAAGCAACGGGAGTGCCTCGTTGTTGAGGGCCATTTGATGATTGACCACGTGCATATGTGCTTGAGCGTGCCGCCAAAGCATTCGATATCGAATGTCGTTGGGTTTATTAAAGGGAAGAGTGCTATTTCAATTGCACGTCAGTTTGGTGGGCGGCAACGAAATTTCACGGGAGAGGTATTTTGGGCTCGAGGATATTTTGTATCGACAGTTGGATTGGATGAAGAGATGGTTCGATCCTACATTCGTAATCAGGCAAAAGAGGATGATCGTTACGATCAAATGAAGCTAGGCCTCTAGCCGCCTTTAGGCGGCTCCTGATTTACCAGCGCCTTCGAGGCGCCCCAGCAATAAACCTCCGGCTTTGCCGGAGGTAATTTAATTGTTTAGATGGTAAAGATCACGTAGTAATTCGCTTAGGACGATGGCATCCAACTGTGCTGCGGCAACAGGCTGACCTTTGTTTTCCAGAGTCAAATGATCGAGTTGATGGCGCAGGGTTTTATCGGCGACGGCTAAAGAATACGGCGGTTCAAAATGCAGTTCAGCATGACAATCGGCGCTGAGTTGGGTGCGGTAGCTGCCGATTTCCCCGCTAAAATTATTCCCTTTTTCCCAGCCTCGGCTTTCCAAACCACGTAGGGCATTGGTCGGCACGGCCTTATTCAGCGCCTCGGTCACTGCCGCATCCGCATTGCTAGCGCGGAAGACTTCTCGACTGAGTTGGGCAAAGGGCTGGATTAGTTGGTAATCAGCAAACAGTTGGCTCAAGCTCGCGACGATGGCGGGCACCAGATTGAATGGATGAGCTAACACGATGACAGCAGTGGCAGGCAGGCTGATGGTGTTGTCGCTCGCATCGGTGTAGCTCAGGTCTTCCGCCACGCGGAAAGTCTGCATGTGTTCGCCTGCGCTGTAGGCCCACACCAGTCGGCGCACCACATGCTGCAATAGCGGGTGCTGCACCAGTGTGCTTTCGAAAATTTCGCGTTCCCAACGCCGCTGCTGACACATCGCGCGTTCTAGTCGCTTGAGTGTTTGATCGGCCAGTGCTTTAACATCGCGTTTGAGTGCTTTGAATTGACGCTGTGCTTCGCTGGCGCGGTATTCGTTATCACTGCCATTGGGCTTGGGCAAATCGGCCAGCCGTTTCCCATCGCTGTCGTACACCACCGGTTTGAGTAGCTCATTAAAACCAATGTGGAATTGGCGCGGACCGAAATCCAGCATGAGCCCACCCGCCGCATCCAGCCCCAGATCGGGCGTGATGCGCTCGGCCAGCTCGTCGGCGGTCAGGCCGGCGTTGTCGGCCAGCTCCTGCATTTTTTGCTGGGCTGCCAATTGCAGTGGTTTGGATTTCACCTTCTGCGCAATGCCGTTCAGTTGTAGCAACGCATAGTTGCTGCCAATTCGCACCAGTACATCCAGCCCTGTTTGCGCCCGTGCTAGCAAGCCTTCTGTGGGCCATGTGCGAATCAGCGGCACCAGCTGACGCACCGTCTCATCCGTGCCCAGCAACCCTAGAGCAGTAAAGGCCCAACTCTCCTTGGCGGGTACGCCAGCGTAGTAGTCCCATTGCTGAAATACATGCCAAGCAAACTCGGCTAGACTTTCGCGCTGGCAGGCGGCTTTAACCTGTTCGATACCGGGGTAAACGCCTTCGGTCATCGGGAAACGCAGCATGCTGCCCAAGTGCTCCAGTGCCGAATTGGGCAGCGGCGTGCCATCCAGCAGTAGTGGTCGTGGCCAAAGGTGTGGTAGCCAGAATCCCGGTGCCTTGCTGATTTTAGCGGGGTAGCCATCCAGCGGGTCGGCGTCGAGCATGGCCTGCACGGCCAGATTCACTGCCTTCTGCTCGTAGCGGGCCGCAACTTGGCGGATCAGTTCAGTATGGCCTTGGGCAACCAGCAGGCGCAGTACGGTGACAGCGGTATCGCGGGCGCTACCCGCTTTGCCGAGTGCAGCCGGTAATAGGCCGGTGATGGCGTGTTCGGGGAATTTCAGTAGCCAGTTGCGGGCGTTGGCGCGCACTGTTTTTATTTTGACATAGGCTTGCGCAATGGCTGGGGCTAGCACACTCCAGCCAAAGTGCTGCGCTATGGCAATACCGCTTTCCGTGCGACGCTCAACGGCCGCCAGCAAACCCTGCAGCCCTTTCAGGCCGACTTTCGCCATAAAAAAATAGTCGAAGAAATCATCGTAAGCAGCCAAGGTCGGCCAAACCGCTTGCGCCATGTCCTCCGGCAGCAGTAGCAGGCAGTAGGAATGCGGGACTATTTGGCGGCTGAGATCGGACGCCTTGTAGGCTAGATAGGCGGCGCATAAACCGGCGGCATCGTTGGTGAATCGCACCGGGTTTCGCGGAGGCTCCAATTCTTGAGAGAATGGCGCCATGAAGAAATCAACTCACTTTTCCCCCGAAGTCCGTGAACGAGCAGTTCGCATGGTCATTGAACACCTTGCTGAATACCCATCCGAATGGGCTACCCTCGTTTCAATTGCCAGCAAAATAGGCTGCACGCCCGAAACACTGCGCACATGGTGCCGTCGACAAGGCGGCGATACCGTTCAAGCCAACAAAAATTCAGCAGAGAACGAACGAATCAAAGCGCTGGAACGAGAAGTACGCGAACTTAAAAAGGCCAATGAAATTCTGCGCCTAGCCAGCGCGTATTTCGCACAGGCGGAGCTCGACCGCCGCTTGAAATCGTAAGGTCATTCATCGATTCCCATCGTGGTCAGCACGGGGTCGAGCCGATCTGCAAACTGTTACAGGTCGCTCCGTCTGCCTATCGACGTTATGTCGCTCGACAGCGCAATCCCGCGTTACGTTGCCAACGTGCCATTCGTGACGAGCAACTGAGCGGTGAAGTTACGCGCGTCTGGCAAGAGAATCATCAGGTGTATGGTGCCGTCAAAGTCTGGCGGCAACTCAAGCGCGATGGGCATCTTGTGGCGCGGTGTACCGTTGAGCGTTTGATGCGCAGCCTAGGTTTGCGCGGAATATCGCGTGGTAAAGCGGTGCGCACGACACGCCCAGACCCTGCCGTTGCTTGCCCACTCGATCATGTGAACCGACAATTTGTCGCCGAACGACCGAATCAGCTCTGGGTTTCGGATTTTACCTACGTATCGACTTGGCAAGGCTTCGTGTATGTGGCGTTTGTGATTGATGTATTCGCTCGGTATATCGTGGGCTGGCGAGTGAGTCGCAATATGCAAACCGAGTTTGTGCTGGATGCGTTAGAGCAAGCCCTTTGGGCGCGGCAACCGGAGCGAGAAGCGCTGATTCATCACAGCGACCGTGGATCGCAGTATGTATCGATTAGATATACCGAGCGATTGACTGAAGCAGGCATCGAGCCATCGGTTGGTACGACCGGCGACAGTTACGACAATGCACTCGCTGAGACGATTAACGGACTCTACAAAGCGGAAGTGATTCATCGTTTGGGGCCTTGGAAAAGCCTAGAATCTGTGGAGCTAGCGACATTAGAATGGGTTTCGTGGTTCAATCACCATCGTTTGCTTGGGTCGATTGGTCATATCCCACCTGCGGAAGCAGAAGCAAATTATTATCGTAATCAAAGCGAGCAGGCCATGTTGGTCTGACTCAAACCAAACAGCCTCCGCGAAACCCGGTGCGATTCACTAATAAGTATTTCCACATTTTCTCATCACTAGGGTGTGGCGTTGAACGTCGGGGCTAGCAAAAACTCCACCAAATCACCCTGAGCTTGACGCCCCGCCTCAGGCCCCAGGAAAAGGGTGTCCAACATTTACACAAGAAGATGACCTTTAAATTTACACCTCAAAATGAGCTCTTGACGTCATTACCTCAAAAATAGGCATTTTTTTTGCCAAATGGCATTTTTATTAGGGTTTAGGTGAAAATTTATTGTTTTCATAAGATAAAAGTCAATTCGATCCATTACCTCAAAAACGCCTCCATTTTTTGACAACCGCCAAACATCACACAAGAAAATCAAAAGAACGCCTCCTTTCGAAAAAAACTAAAAACATTGAGCTATTTCACAACTGCTCATTTCCTCGCAACAAATGCATAGCAAATGCTTAATTTTTAGGGGAAAAAAAATGGAAATACTCTTTTTGGACGGTCAAAGGAAAATATATTCGCTAATCTACTTAATTTTGATGTCCTTTTGATGCCTTCTTGATTTCCATTGATATCCTTTTGATATCCTTTTGATATCCTTTTGATATCCTTTTGATATCCTTTTGATATCCTTTTGATATCCTTTTGATATCCTTTTGATATCCTTTTGATATCCTTTTGATATCCTTTTGATATCCTTTTGATATCCTTTTGATATCCTTTTGATATCCTTTTGATATCCTTTTGATATCCTTTTGATATCCTTTTGATATCCTTTTGATATCCTTTTGATATCCTTTTGATATCCTTTTGATATCCTTTTGATATCCTTTTGATATCCTTTTGATATCCTTTTGATATCCTTTTGATACCATTCTGACTTCCATTGAAACCCGTTGATATCTTTTTGATACTTATTTTATGTCCTTTTGATACTACTTTAATTACCACACCTCACAGGCAAAGCGGTCACTCCTCTTTAAGGAAGATAAGCCTGCAAAACAGGAATACCCGCGCACAAAACAGCAGCTGGTTCATCCTGCCCAATAATGAAAAACAACAAAACATGTACAACTGTAGCAACTTGCTACACTTTCTTTACTCGTAAAACTCACCGTGTACAGCGTAAATTTTCTAGTGTATCGTGCACAAAAATCATACATAGTGAACACAGATGAGCGACATTTCGACCAAATGGATTGCCGTTGCCAACCATAAAGGGGGCTGTGGCAAGACGACTACCGTGGTTAATTTAGCTGCGGAGTTTGCCCGTAATGGCTTAACGGTTTTGGTGGTGGATTTAGACCCACAAGCCAATGCCAGCATGCATATTGGCAAAAAGCACCCCAGCGAAGTGCCGGTGACGTGTGCTGAGCTGCTTTTATCTGAAATTGAAAAATTGCCCCAAGCTATTTATGACGACACCAATATTGAGGGTGTCTCACTCATTTATGGCTCGTTGGGGCTGGGCCGAGCGGAGGATGATTTAAAAGACGATACGCCACGGCCATCAGAAGAATTACGCACCAAGCTTGCGCCGCTTGAAGGCATCTACGATGTGGTGCTTATCGATTGCCCGCCCTCTTTAAAACTGCTCACCAGCAATGCGCTGGCAGCAGCCACCCATCTTATTATTCCAATTGAATCCGGGTCGCAATACGGTTTGTATGGCGTAACGGATTTGCTCAAGCACGTTAATAAAATTCGTAGAGTGAATCCGCGGCTGGAGCTACTGGGGGCTTTGCTGATCAAGCACGATGAGCGCCAAACCGTTTGTAAGCTGATTGAAAACGCGGCTCGTGAGCAGTTGGGCAAGCTTATCCCCATCAAAATACCGACCAGCACCAAAGTGAATCAGGCCGCTATGGCGCAGACCAGCTTGCATGTTATTGATCGCACCGCAAAAGTAACGCGCGAATTCAAAGAGCTGACGCAATATATTATGAATGAGTTAAATATGAAGGCAGACGTAAAATAATGGCCAAAGATCTAAAAGCACTGCTCGCAAAAAAACTGGCCGAGAACAGCCAACGCCACGCTGATGCCCAGCAAGAAACAGATTTTGATGCAGGCAGGGAGCACACTCGGCTGGATGTGGCGCTGATTGACCCTAACCCGTATCAGCCCCGCAAAGCTTTCTTGCAAGATGAGCTGGAAATGCTGGCCACTTCGATTCAAGAATCGGGCCTGCTGCAGCCCGTATCCGTACGCCAGAACGGGGATCGCTATCAGCTGATTGCTGGTGAGCGCCGGCTGCGTGCGCACAAGTTACTAGGCAAAGTATCGATTGAAGCCATTATTATCCCGATGCACGATGCTGAAATGGCGGTCATGGCGCTAGCCGAAAACGTAGACCGTGCTGATCTATCAGACTATGAGATTGGCAAAGCCCTGCGCCAGATTGAGCACCTGTTCCCTAGCAAAACACGCTTGGCAGAATCAGTGGGGATCAACCGCGAAGATATGTACCGCTACTTCGCTTTTGAAACATTACCCGAGCATATTCAAAACAGCCTTGAAAAAAATCCACGCCTGCTTTCCCGCGCTGCGGCCGCCGATGTCCGCCGCGTTTTGCAAGGTGTTGACGAAGTGCTCGCGCTGGTCGTGCTTGATGATGGCTGGCAACAATTAGAGCGGGGAGAGCTGGAGCAATCCAAGCTGGCCGCTTGGATAAGCCGCGAAATAAAGATCAGAACCCACACAGATAGCGATCCGCACGAGCGCGCATTGCCTGTTGATTTTTCTAAAGCAGGGAAAAAACTAGGCACTTTAGTTTGCGATCATAAGCACCTCACCATCAAATTGCAGCGGCAAGCGCTCAGTAGCGCGCAAATTACCAAGCTGGAACAATTCCTGCATAAGCTCATTGGTTAAATACATACAGCAAGTTACTATGGCCGCTTGCTTATTAACATAACGCAGCGGCGATCATCACGGTGTAGCAAGTTGCTACACCGCTCTGCAATACCCACACCTGAATCTGCACCAGATTCATGCCTGCCGCTAAGGCCGTTTATACTGATCTACACCCAGCGTGTGCGCATCTTTCACCATATCACCCTAGCTTTGCCATAATGGCCTTGCCACCCACGCCTTGGCTCCAAGGCGAAATACCCCTTCATCAAATCCAAATACTGAACAGACGGCATTCGCCAAGCGGACAGCTTGGGTGGTCCCCCCTCGTTTTCAGAGCAAAACATGAACAATTCTAATCCCACAAAATCTAGATCCACCCTCCGTGAGCGCTTTCAGGCAGGAGACAAGCCCAGCCAAAGCGACTTTTCCATGATCTTTGACCAGACCATCCATCAGCAAGAAGACAAAATTGTTGCGATCAAAGAAAGTGGAGGGGTATCACTGACCATCGGCGAAAACGATAAAGATAAATTACTGGTCAAAAGTGCTACCACCTTTGAAAAAGACTTAACCATAGGCTCCGTGGCTACAGATGGAAGCGAGCTAGGCTCGCTGTTGGTCAAAAATGACGCCACCTTCAAAAAAGGTTTAAGCGCTGACTCCGTAACCATCAACGGAATCGGGCAAGGCGCGCTGCTGGTTAAAGGCGGGGCTACCTTTGAAAAAGACTTAAGCATAGGTTCCGTGGCTACAGATGGAAGCGAGCAAGGCAAGCTGCTGGTCCAAAATAACGCAACCTTTAAAAAAGGTTTAAGCGCTGACTCCGTGACCATCAACGGAATCGGGCAAGGCGCGCTGCTGGTTAAAGGCGGAGCTACCTTTGAAAAAGACTTAAGCATAGGTTCCGTGGCTGCAGATGGAAGCGAGCAAGGCAAGCTGTTGGTCAAAAATGACGCCACCTTTAAAAAAGGCTTAACCGCCAGCTCCATAACTATTGGCGACAACACATCAGGTAATCTGCTGGTCAAAAGTGATGCTACTTTTGAAAGAAACTTAATAAGCAAAACTTTAACCATCGGCAACGGCACAACGATCGGTCAAGTCATCAACACAAGATTGGGAAGTACGGAAGAGGCAAACAGCACCCTGGCCACGGTTCAGGCCATTCGCGAATATGTAACAGATAACGCAGTGGGGCTCACCCAATATGACAACGCAGAAGCGGTTGTCACTGCAAACCTGCCCATCAATGACGGTGCCAACGGATATAAAGGAATACCCGGCAAAGACGCAAGCGTCGATAACGTCAAGCTAACAGAAGGAAATCTTGTTCTTTTAACGAATCAAGCAAATAAGACACACAATTGCTTATGGAAAATAAGTGTGGGGCTTTGGGATAAGCAAGAAAACCCACAAACAGGTAGCGCTGTTTTTATTAAACAAGGGGATATCAATGGCGGCACCTTATGGATTATGAAAAGCACCGATATTGCTAACCCCCAATGGGTACGCAGAGCCGATCTGGATTACTTGAAAGCTGGCGCTGGGCTTAACAAAGAAGGGCAAACTTTATCTTTAAAGAAACCAGAGAATAGTGGCTTAATTTGTGACGAAAAAGGCGTCGCAATTCATTTAAAAAAAGGTGTAGGTGATAAAAACATCAGTGGATTAATTTGCGACAACAGTGGCTTGGCTCTCAACATCCAGCAACTTTTTGTTTTTCTTGATGAGGCCTCTGACACCCCAGACAACATACAAAAAAAAATAAAAGAGCATCTGACTGCAGGCGCCATCTTAGTCGGCACTTATAAAGTGAGCTAACCATGAGCCTATTCATCCCGTCATCAGGACTCACCCCGCCCCGCCTGCTGGATAAAATCTATATTGCAAAAGATAACCAAAAACACGAACTGACGGCTCTGTATGTCTTAGATGATCGAAGCACTCTTCGCCAATTATTCCCACCAACACCAACACCAACACCAACACCAACACCAACACCAACACCAACACCAACACCAACACCAACACCAACACCAACACCAACACCAACACCAACACCAACACCAACACCAACACCAACACCAATACCTTAAGGCCTTCTTCAAAAACCGCTGGGAAATATTTTTGCATTACTCAGCGCCAATTGGCAGGCCACCCTATCTAGGTACATTAAAGTCATTCCCTGTAAAAGCAGACAAGCCCACGGATGAATTAAACCATCATAAAAACAAATCATTCTGATCGAGAAGTTCAATGACTGACCGCTTTTCCAATTACGACCAAAGGCTCAATGCCATCGAGAACACGCTGGCAGAAGTCGTGCGCCAGCGTGATTCCGAGCAAAAAACACTACGTGAGCTCAGCGAGGTGCTGCATGATTTACGCGATTTACTGGCCGCATGGGAAACCACGCGCGGCGCTTTTAACCTGCTGCGTGCCTTAGGTAATATGGCCCGCTGGTTAATGACTGTAAGCGTAGCGCTGCTCGCGCTTTGGATATGGTTCAGATACAGCCTTAAATAACCTCCTTTTTATACTCAGCCCTTTCCGCACCATTCAGTAAGTCGCCTTAACTCCTCAAGCCCCCTGAACCACCTTCTCACTGACCGAGGTTTCCATGCTAAAAACGCTGCTGCGTCATTGGGCCGATCTCCCATGGCTAAAACGCCATATCCACGATCTGCGTGGTGATTTCCAACGCTTGTTACTGTTAGCGGCAGTTGCTGGCATCACCATGCTGGCGCTCAATCATTTATCCTGGGGCGGCACGCCTGGCGATCTGCTTTCTGCCCTTGCCTTTGTGCTGATCACCATGATTCTCATGATGCATATTTTGCGCAGAGTATTGCTCCCCTTTGTTCAAATGGGCACCTTAGTTCATAAGGCATACGAGGACCCCTTAGCCAGTGCCATTATTTTTGCGGCCGTCATTCTATTTAAAAGTGTGCTGATTCTCTCTTTTGTTCTGCTATTTATTGCCCCCGGCCACGCAAGCAGCCTTCCTGGCGGCCTGCCCGCCCATGCCTACCGCAATCTGCCCATCTTACTGACTGAGCAACAACGCTTCTGGCCGGATCATCCTGCACCTTCCGTACTTGCTGCTCAAGTAGAACAAGAAACCTGCCCCAGCCTGCACTCGGCTCAATGCTGGTCTGAGCGTGCCGAGCTAAAAACATCCAGGGAACACGGCATCGGCCTGGGGCAAATCACTCGTACAGCGCGCTTTGATACTTTATCCGCGCTCAAACGCCAATACGGCGCATTGCTTGCCAACTGGTCGTGGGCGGCCCCCTACAACCCAGCATTACAGGCCCGAGCGCTGGTTTTACAGGATAAACAGTGCTACACCCCAATCCGCGGCACTGCCAACACCAAAGAACACTTGGCCATGTCACTCAATTGCTATAACGCGGGGCCGGGCATGCTGGCCATCAGCCGCAGCCGCTGCGCAGCACAGCGCGGGTGTAAGCCCGATCACTGGTTTGGGCATGTTGAATTAGCCGCTGGGCCCAGCCGCACTACAGGCTATGGCAAGCGATCTTTTTATGCCATTAGCCGCGAATACGTCAGCAATATCATGCTCAAGCGCCGAAATCGTTATCAATTTTTAGATGCGCAATCTGCCAACGTGTAATGAAAATAGCCCTTTTAATTTGCAGCCTATGCCTCTCTTTTGCGGCAGGGTTTCTGTTTGCCCGCGAGCGGGCAATGCAAGCGCAAAAAAAAGAAGTTGCGGTAAAAATAGTTAGACAACAGCAATCAGCTGAAGTAGCCCTGCATGCACTGCGTAAGCAACAAACAGCGCAGCAGCAGCGCCAGGTTTTACAACTTGAACAACTGGAGCAGCAATTTCGTGATTACCGTGAACAGCTTCCGCAGCGGATTATTTTACCTGTTGCTTGGCGCATGCAGCACGACCGCGCCACCCATTTGCCCGCCTCTTCCCCCACCGCCGCCCCAGCTCTTAATCAAGCCGGAGCCACTAATGACCTTGCCGCACTCAGCACAGTCAGCCTTAATTACGCCAGCTGCCTCAGCTGGAGGGAAGCCCTAGAAGGCTGGCAGCAGTGGTATGCCATTGTCAGCACGCAATAAATCATTTCTTCTTAGCGCCATACAAACCCAAAAAACCAGCGCATACACAGAGCGTGAAGTGCACCGCCCCTAATCAGGCAGACTAGGGCTAAGATAGATTCACCACAACGGCTCTTGCCCGTCCCCGGCAACACACTTGCATATTCACAAGTAACCGCCCCGCAATACCCCCTCTATTTATCCCGCCCCTATACCCGGCCTGTCGTTTCACGATGGGCCGGCGTTCCCCGGGGAACAGCAAGGATCATTCGGATGAGCACATACAAAACCCCAGACGTTTATATCAAGGAAGTCCCTTTTTTTGCTTCCTCCGTAGCACAGGTTGAAACCGCTGTACCCGCTTTTATCGGCCTAGTTGAAAAAGCCTACGATAACGACGGCAAAGAAACAACGCCCAGCGCAAGCAATGTCTGCGTTCGCCGTATTACCTCTTTACTGGAATATATTCAGTATTTTGGCCAAGCCAAAAACATTACGGCTACGGTTACAAAAGACGCAATTAGCGCTAACTTGTCGTTTGTTGCCACAACAGGCCATCTCTATGCAATGTATTACGCCATTAACAACTACTTTGCTAATGGCGGTGGTGCTGCATATATTATTGCCGTTGGAACTTACGCTGACACAGACGTAAAAACCAAAAAAGAGCAAATTGATAAGGGCTTGGCCGCGATCGAAAAAATCGATGAAGTCACGCTATTACTGTGCCCCGATGCGGCTCAATTTGAAGACAAAACAATTTACTACGACAGTTTCGCCGTTCCTGCGCTCAGGCAAGCGGAAAAACTACAAGATCGTTTTGTATTAATTGATGTGATTCATGACAAAGAAGTGGCCACGTCAGCAGTAAACTTGCGCGAAAAGGTGCCTGCGCACTCCAGCCTCAAGTATGGCGCCGCCTATTACCCAAAACTAAAAACAACTTTGGCATACCCTTACGCAGACAAAGAAATCAAACTCGAGGGTTTTGCCTATGGCACTGCACCTGACAAGGTAGTAACCCTCGACGCCTTAAAATTAGTCAATGATGCCGAATACGCCCAAGTCAAAGCCTTCCTAACCCAGAAAACAGTCTCCCTGCCACCTTCGGCAGCCATCGCAGGCGTTTATGCCCAAACCGACGCCGCACGCGGTGTATGGAAAGCACCCGCTAATGTAGCACTGGCACAGGTGATCGGGCCTGAAGTACTGATCACTAATGATGATCAAGCTTCGCTCAATGTGGATCCGGTAGCCGGCAAATCAATTAATGCGATTCGCGCCTTTACCGGCAAGGGCACTTTAGTCTGGGGTGCCCGCACGCTGATGGGTAATGATAACGAATGGCGTTATATCAACGTTCGCCGTCTATTCAATACAGTGGAAGAGTCCATCAAAAAAGCCACTTACTTTGCCGTATTCGAGCCCAACACCCCAATGACCTGGCTCAAAGTCAAATCCATGATCGAATCGTATTTGCGTGGAATGTGGCTAGATGGTGCTTTATTCGGTGAAAGTACCGAACAAGCCTTTTACGTGAACATTGGCCTGAATCAGACCATGACCGAAGACGATATCAATAACGGCTTGATGAAAGTAAAAATCGGTCTGGCCGCAGTTCGCCCTGCCGAATTTATTGAGTTGTCTTTCTCTCACAAAACTATTTCCTGATTAGGAGCTGATCATGGCCGTAAAACCTGAAGAAATCGCCAATAACTACCCTATTCCGGTCTATCGCTTTGTTGTGAGCGTGGGCGGGGAATCTTTCTCTTTCTCTGAAGTGTCTGGTCTGGACATCGCGTATGAAACCATTACGTATAAAGATGGCATGGGCAAATTGCATATGCCGGGCCAGCAATCGGATATCAACATCACGCTCAAACGCGGTTTGGTCAAAGCCAAAAGCGAGTTTTACACATGGATTAACAGCATTTCTCTTAACAAAGTTGAGAAACGCGACATTGTGGTCAGCCTGACCGACGCAACGGGTACCACGCCGGTTGTAAGCTGGAACGTTACCAATGCTTTCCCTAAAAAGCTGACCGCTCCAAGCTTTAATGGCGGCTCAAATGAAGTGGCTCTAGAGCAATTAGAGCTGATGGCAGACAACATCTCCATCACCTTTCACTAAAAGTCTGTGAGTTGGCTGGCTGTTCACACAGCCAGCTTTTTCCCCACAAGCAAGGAGTGGCTATATGGCTTTAAGCCTGGGCAAAATCGCAACAAAAGCCGCAAAAGTCAGCAAAGGGATCGGCCAGGGCCTCATCAGCCAGATCCCACCTTTGCCCGCCTATCGTTTCTCTGTCTTTATCAGCGCAGGCCTTGTGCCATTAGCCACCGATATCCGTTTTCAATCCGTCGGCAATTTAGATATTGAGCGGGATGTGAAATGGGAAAGCAATCAGCCCTTCTTAGTCAAAGACGAAACAATCAAAAAATTATCGCTAAAACGGGGTTTAGTCTTTAGCGGTGACGGCAAGCCTTCAATGCTCTCTGCCAGCAATATGGCGCAAATGCATTACTGGAATGAAAGACTTTTACGTTGCGATTTAATGGTCTGCTCAATCGATAGCTTGGGGCTACCCAAAGCAGCGTGGCAAATTGAAAACGCGATATTACGCAAAATAGACTGGGGCACGCTAGATGCATCCCGTAATGACGTGATTATCGAAGAAATGTCCTTCGATTACTGCTATATCCGGCCCTTTACGCTATGACTATTCTGATTCGCGAGCTAAGCGTCCGGGTAGAAATTGACGCCAGAAGCAGCCCTCCGCCTGTTTCCACGGCTCAGGCACAAACTCAGCCCAAAATTCAACAACGACAAGCGCTGCAACAGGCGCTGCGTCAGTGCCAAGAATACAAACGCTGGTAAGGACTCCGCCAATGAACACCCTTACATCCAAAGCCGGAATTGAAAAATTTCTGCCCACAATAAAAATCCAAGCATTCTCTGATGCTGAGCGCATGAAGTCTAAAGAGGTGCTGGAAATTGCCTATTTACCCGACAGCCTTAATGTCGAGATGGGCAATGAATACCGCCAGTCCTCCACTATTGGCGATGCCAGCGGTGGCATGTGTTTTACTGGCAGCAAGAATGCAGAAATGTCGATCACACTGGTGATTCACAAAGTCCATTTTCAAGACGTTCGCAGCTTTAATGACACCACGAATAACTCGGCCAGTGGTCTGCTCAAAAAGCTATATAACCATTTATACAAAGTCGAGGGCAGCTCGCATAAGCCACGCAGCCTCACAATCAGCTGGGGGATGCCGCTTTCATCCAGTAGCAATGGCGCATTTAAGGGCGTGCTGCTTTCGATGAAAGTCAAAGAAAAACATAGCAGCCGGAAGGGCGTTCCCACACACGTAGAAATCGAATGCAAGTTTGGCGAGGCCATTACCAAAAAAGAGCGGGATAAAGAAGCAAAGCTCAACTCGCCCGATTTAACCCATTATCGCCAAGTCGTTGAAGGCGATCGGCTGGATCATAAAACCTGGCAAATTTATGGCGATTCCACGCTCGCCCCACAAGTGGCAAGGTTGAATGGGCTAAATAGCCCGCGTCAGCTGCACGCAGGCCAGGTACTGGAATTCTCCCCATTTAGCAAAACGCTAAGCGGAGGGGCGGCATGAAAGTGGCCCGTATTTCGTATCTGTTAGCTGGCAACACACCGCTAAGCTTAGAAACCATCAGCCATCTGGAGTACGACGCAGGCGCCAACCACCCCAGCCGCGTCAGTATCACGCTTGATGGTGAAAATATAGAAAACACGAGCTGGCCCAAGGGGTATGACACGGCTGAACTGGGAAGCGAAGTCACCCTCAGCATTACCCCGGCAGGAGAAACCAAAGCAGTATCCCTTTTTAAAGGATTTTTGATTGAGCGTCGCTTTCAAATAGAAGACAAACACCCACAAATGCTTTTGGTGGCTTATTGCTCTGCGGTTAAAGCCGGGGAGGGGTTACTCGGCAACGTTAATAATCAGCAAACAGAAAGCAACGACAACAAGCTCATTGAGAAAATACTCAAGGATGCGGGCGTTACCATTAAAACAGGAAACGCCGCCAGCCTAGCTTGCAAACAGCGTATTTTACCCCCCACCAGCCCTTGGAATTTTGCCCGCCACCGTGCTGCAGCAAATGGCTTAGTCCTGATTTCCGGCTTAGAGGGCGTCACGGTCAGCGCCCCCTCTTTTTCTTCTAACCTAAAGGAAATCACTATTGGCCTGTCTTCCATTATCAGCCTCAATTTAGGGGAAGACGCCACACGGCTACTGGCTGAAACAGAAGTTTCTGCATGGGATATCAAAACACAAAAGCTGATTAAATCACCTCCAGCCAAAGCCACAGGTAGAGCGGATAAGGCGGCTAAAAAACTCGGCTTAAAAAAACTGGCATACACACAATCTTCCGCAATCAGCAAGGAAGAATGCGAGGCCGATGCCAAAGCCAGAATTCTGGCGGCTCGGTTGGCCCACCGGCAGGGCAGTGTGGAAATTGAGGGCTATTTTGCCGCAAAAGTGGGCGACAACATCAAAATCATCAAAGCAGGCACCCGTTTTGCAGAGCCGTACTGGATCAGCGGTTTTAATTTATCTGTAGAAAAAAAGAGCGTGCGCACCACCCTGACGCTCGGCATGGAGCCGGAGCGCTACTGGGCACCAGAAGTACTTCCTATCCCGCCGCTGATGTTTGGGAAAATTGCAGATTTTAAAGATGACCCAGATGGATTACTGCGCTTTCAGGTCAAGTTATCCGGTCTAAAAAACGAGGCCTTAGTCTGGGCAAGGCTGGGTACGCCTTTAGCAGGGAATAAAAAAGGGCTGTATTTACCCCCTAAAAAAGACGATGAAGTGGTGGTCGGCTTTATTGGCGACAACTGGAATTGCCCGGTAATTTTAGCTTCAGTCCACAACCCCAAGCAGCTTCCCCCCATCAGCTATGCCAAAGAAATGCCCAAATTTGGATTGGTACTCGAAGAGAAAGGCTTGCAATGGCTGATGGATGAGAAAAGCAAAGAATTAACGCTCTCCGCCGCAGAAAAAAAACCGGCGATCAAACTCTCTGCAGAAAAAGGGCTATCGATAGGCGATGAGAAAAGCACGCTGGTTTTTGATAAAGGCATTGCCATCAAGAGCAAAGATGCAAATGTAAGCATCGAAGGAAAAAAAATCGCCATCAAAAGCGCAAGCAATGTCGAAATAAAAGTATCTGGTTTCGTCAACATCAGCTAAGGCAACGATGAACAACTATCCATTTTTAGGCTCAGGCTGGGCGTTTCCTCCCACCTTTACCGCCCCTGGCGTATCACCACTTATGCATCAGGGCGAGCCACTGATACAGCAAGCCCTGAATTTGATCCTTGGCACCACCCTGGGCGAGCGCGTCATGCGCCCAGATTATGGCTCCCAGCTTGCGCAGCAAATGTTCGGCTCGATTGAGGCATCTACGATTCGCCAGCTGGAGCTCAGCGTGCACGACGCCCTGCTCAATCATGAGCCGCGCATTGATCTAAATAGCGTTATGGCGCAATCGGGAGGCGATGGCTGTATCAATTTACACATTGATTACACCGTGCGGGCAACCAATACCCGCAGCAATATGGTCTATCCGTTTTATTTATCCGAGGCCGTTTTGTGAGCAGTAAACCGGTGTTGTGCACCAGCCAGCAGATCATGTGCAAGCCACAGCTGGGTGCGGCCATACTTTTAGCGCCGGTGATGCTCACACTGAGCAGCAGTGCAAGCAAACTAAAAGTAATGGGCAAACCAGTGGTACTCCAGGGTGACATCGCCAAAGTCAAAATGCCCAGTCCCTATATGGCCGGTGCCTTTGTGATTCCCGGCGCTTTATTGGTACAGGCCGACGCAGAAAAACCCGAGCAGCTCAGTAAAAAACTGAAAGTTGAAAACAAAGCCGTGCTTTTGCAAGCGCCTGTGCCTGTTGTAGGAAAAACCACAGCACCCGCCATGCAGCCCAATCCACCGGGGCCGCCCAAGCCGGATGACCACAGCGAATACAAAGCACCGCAAATTGGTAAAGCGCTTCCTGCGCCCATCAAACTCAAAACCGTCTAAACCTCTCTTAAAGCTGATATGGACCAAGACACGCTCATCTCCCTGTCCTCTACAGGAAGCCTGCAGGATCAGCGCAAGCTGCCCGCGCAGGCTGCCACCCACTTCAGCATTGAAGAACGTAACAGCCTAGACTGGCTCAAACAATGGCAAGACCTTGCCGAGCGCCTACGCTTTTATGCGCCGTCAGGATCCGTTGCGGGCAACTGGGCGGCGCTCTTGCCAGCAAGAGACGACTGGCCAGCACTGGCCGCCTGGCTGGATCATGGCACGGCGCTACCGCCTTTATTAAAACAACGCATTGCCCGCCCGGATCTGGCTTTACTGCTTGCTTTTTTAAAGCTGCAGCGCCATCCCCGTGCCGCCTTTGCCGCACTCACAGAGCAGCATCGCCAGCATTACTACCGGCAGATACTGCATCTGGCCCCCAAGCCTGGCACACCCGATGAAGCAGATTTACTGCTCACCCTAGCCGAAGGCGCAGAGCGCACCGTGCTACCTGCAGGCAGCGTGTTTTCTGCTGGGCTGGATCAGCAGGAAAAAGAATTGCTTTACAGCAGTCTGGATCCCTTACCCCTTTCAGCAGCCAAGCTAAGCCGCGTCATCACCTTGGGCCAAAGTTACGACAGTGATCTAAACGCCCAACTTTGGCAGCGCCATTGCCTCAACGAAGCCACTGGCATTAAATGGCCGGAAGCGGCTTGCGCAGTATTTGGCAGCGACAGGCCCGATGCCAGCAGCACCCTCTTTGCCCCCGGCTTTCGTCTGGTCTCCCCACAGCTTTGGCTATCCGCAGGCAAGCGAAGCATCCATATCTCTTTCTATGGTAATGATGCCCGCAGCTGGATCAGCAAGCTAAGTCCGCTTGGATCTGATACCGGGTTGAGCGATCCTTTTAATCGCTGCTGGCAAGTCAGCGCCAGTACGGCGCAGGGCGAAATGGTGCTGGACAAGGCAATAGTCAGCAGAAAAATTGCAGCGGATGGTGTATACACAGGTCAGGAAAAACTGACCGTTTCATGGCTGCTTGATGAATCCGCAGCGGCCATTGGTACGGAGGAGCAGGCCACGCCTTGGCTCGCCTTCCAGTTACGCACCGGCTCAGGAATCGCCAACCTAGCCAACTGGCAAACACTACAACTGAATGACATGGTGCTGGCGGTAGAATGCGATGGCCTCACCCCAGATGCAGTACGCAGTAACAGCAGTGTGGCCGATATCAGCGCACCCTTTGATGCCTTCCCCGGCCCCATTTCAGCAGGGCACCGCTTGGCTGTTGCGCACAAAGAATGCCTAGTTAAACCCATCTCAAGCCTGCGTCTCGCCTTGCAATGGGAAGAGCGGCCGGCGTCTTTAAATACCCATTACAAAATCTACCGCGACTACCTTAATACAACGGAGCACTCCGTATTAGCAACATGGCCGCAACCCTCCGTACAACTTGCTCAAAGCATCAGCAGCCCTTATCAGGATAAAAATAAAACCATCACCCCATTTTTAGGCACTGACAGAGAAACATTTTCTTTTGCCTTAGAAAAAAAATCAGCCTCATCAGGCTTGCCTGCCTTACCAGAAGCGCTTTCCGCCGATCCTCTTGAATGGCCGCTCTGGTTTGCGCTGGAATACGGCGGCGATCCGCTGGGCCACCAAATAGAAAGAGATGCCAGCACCTGGCTAGCCAGCCGCTTTACCAGCGAAATGCTGAGCTGGAGCCAACAGGCACACCCCCCAAAGCTAAATTACTTTCGATCAGCGCAAGCATTTCTCAAAATGACAACATTCCGCAGAATGCGCTCAAGCACGATCAGAAGTTCTGGAATGGTCTGCCATCCCCAGCTCCAGAGGCTCCAACGATCCAGTGGCTACAGCTAAGCTACGATCAAAGCTTTACCCCATCCGTCTTTGAGCTCGTCGTCAAGGCCAATAGTGAAAAGGAGTACAGCCTGGGGAAAAATCCAAAGCTGGAAGGCAGTACGGATGGAACCCACTGGGTAACTTTGCAAGCACTCACCGCTGCAATATTCATCTTTGACCAAAAAAATAAAACTGCACTATGCACGCTTCCACTTCCTTCGCTCTCCAGCTATAGCCATTATCGTGTCAGTGCCGAAAGTGAATCAGCGCTCATCATTGACTACATGCATTTAGAGGATGGGCACGCGGCCCCACCGCAGCTGCAAACTCTGCCTACCCCCTATACCCCAAGGCTAAGCAAGCTCACTTTGGGCTATAGCAGCAGTGCCAGCCTACGTGAAAACAATATCCAGCTGTGGCAAGCACACCCCATTGGCCTGATCCGGCAAATTGGCTCAGAAAACCCAGCAGAGCCGCTCTCGCCCATCGCCAATTGGGGCAAAGACAGTTGTTTATTTATTGGCATAGAAAATTTGCCCGGCTCGAGCGTGCTCTCGCTGCGCCCTGATCTTATTGCGCAAAATGCCACAGACAACAGCCCTGTAGCCCGCTGGTTTTGCCTTACTGGGCAAAAATGGGTAGAGCTGCAAAGCAGCAAGCAAGGCCAGACCGAAGAACTGGCAAGTATCCTGAGTGATCAAAGCAATGGTTTGCACAATAGCGGCATTGTGCGCTTAAGCCTGCCCGCACTCTGGAAAGATGCTCAGGGGCTCAGCTGGCTGGCCGTGCGGCAAGCGCCCGCAAGTGCGGCCCCCTTTTCACCACCGCAATTTGCGCTCTTACGTGATATCGGGCTTCACGCCGTACGGGTACGTTATCAAGGCCAGAATGATCAGCATCTCGGCCAAGCTTTAGCCGCAGGGCTAATCAGCCAGCAACAGCCACCGCATCCTGCCGTTGCCAGCATCACACAGCCCGCCATGTCTCAGGACGGGCTGCCCAGTGAAAGCGACGACACTTTTGCCGTCCGCGCCGCCGAAAGGCTGGCTCATAAAGGCAGAGTACTCACCGCACGCGATTATGAAAAGCTGGTATTGGATCATTTTCCGAGCGTGGCCATGGTCAAAGCAATTCGCCAGCCACAGGCGGGCAAAACGCGATCAGGCGTGCGTTTGATTGTGGCCCCCCAGCCAGAAAGCGCTGATTTATTGCAACCCCTGCCCAGCCGCAAGTTGCAAGCCGATATTTTGGCCAAAATCCAAACCATTATGCCGCCCGATACGCAGCTTAATATCAGCGCGCCCAGCTATCTGGTTTACCGCTTAAATTGCAATCTGGTGCTCAATCCTGATTATGAAGCGGGCGCAACATTACAAAAGCTCAATCAAAGGCTGATTCAATTTTTATCCCCATGGGCCAATACACAACGCTTAGGCGCTCGCTTTTATCTAAGTGAAGCAAGCGACTTTCTCGCAGCCCAAATAGAAATCAGCCATGTTGTCGCCATTCGTGGCGAGACCAGCCAGGATGGCACGCACTGGCTAAGCAGCCCCAAACCCTGGCTGGAAACCCAAAGCAATATGGAGATCCTAGTCCCAGCCGGCCAGCACCTCTTCCAACAGTTGGCCCACGCTGATGACGTATTTGAAGGGCTGAGCACCACGGCGCTGGAGTTTGATTTCCAAGTTTATCCGGATTTATTACCCATTTCTTCACCGCTCACCGGCATCGGGCAATCCCGTGTTGGTATCAACTTAGCGATTTCGTAACAGGACGCTCTATGACTCACTTTCCCCCCCTACACGCTGACGAAACTCGCCCGGTAACGCCGCTGACTCTGGATACAACATCCATTACCGAGCTAGAAGACATGCAAACCAAAATGAAGCAGCGTTTCGTAAAGGGCAATATCCCTAGCGAAAATGACTTTGCCAAGTTGATCGATCTTGTATTTGACATCAGAAAAACGCTGCCTTATCTGAACAAGCACATTGCTCAACTTGATCAGCTTGAGCAACACCTGGATCAATCCATCGAGCAAGGCCACCATATAGAAACACGCCTCGCTCAACTGACCGAACGTATGCATCTACTAGAAAACCCTGAGCCAGCAGTGATTGAGGCGGCCCCCTTGGCCATAGAGCCAACGCCAGCACCCACTGAGCCCGTCTTAGCAGATGCCCCAGAGGCCGAGCTGATTACACCGCTGATTGAAGAGCCTTCGCCAGCGCTGGCCGAAAACAGCGATGCCGAGTTCACCCCCGCTATCGAAATCGCCGCAGAGCCCGCACCCGAGATTTCAGCAGAAACACTCACCCCGCCAGAAAGCGCCCCCAGCAGCTCTCCGCTGCGCAAGCTTTTAGGCGCACTCGGCAGCCGTAAGGAAAAGAAACGTGGCTGAGCCCGCACAGACCATCGATCCTTCGCTCACTCTGCCCGCCGCTGAGAATTACGCCACGCTAAGAGACGAAGCTGTCGCACTCGTCACCGAGCTAGCGGGCGGGCAGTGGAGCGATATGAATGCTTCCGAGCCGGGGCTCACCCTGCTGGAAACGGCCACCTATGCGCTCAGCGATCTGGGCTATCGGCTAGCTCACCCGCTCACCGATTTATTAGCGCCAAGCCAGGCCAATGAAAGCTGGCAAGCGCTGCCCGATGCAGCAACAGCCCTCTCTTGCCTGCCGGTTAGTCAGGAAGATCTAGAAAAAACACTGGCAGACCACCCGCTACTCAATTCAGCCAAGCTAGCCTCAGCAAACAACGGGCTTTACAAAGTATTGCTTAGCCCGATACGCGTGCTCACTACGGCAGAAGAAACCCAACTTAAAACCGAGCTGTGGCAGCGTTTTCAGGCTCAGCGCCCGCTGGGCACACGCCTGACTAAGATTGACGTCATCTCACCAACGCCACTCAAGCTATTCCCCGTTTTAGAGCTGCAAGCAGGGCAGCCCGTCGAAACCACCCTCGCCAGCCTGCTGATTGCATGGCGCAATGAGCTGGCTTCACCCCCTGTGTATCGCACACCGCAAGCCCTGCTCGCAGAAGGGCAAAGTGGTGATAAGGTATTTAACGGCCCCCTGTTACAGAGCGGCGTAAAAACAAACTCAGCTGAGTATAAAAACGTTTTATTAAGCAGCGAGCTCATACGGCTGGCACACACCTTGCCAGGCATACACCGCTTAAACCAATTGCAATATGGTGAATCAGCCAGCAACCGCAAAGATGCAGACTGGCGCTGGCCTGTTGAGCCAGGCAGCAGCATCTGCCTAGATGAAGAGCACTTAATTGCTTGGTGGAGCGGCCAGATCCCGCAGCCAGCCAGCATCAACAGCCCGCCATTATTGCGTGATGGCCAACAGGTCAGAGCCAATGCTTTGCTATTAAGGCAAGCACTGGAAGCGCAAACGCAGCCTGTTGTCACACCGGCCATCCACAGCCCAGCGGGGCGTTACCGCCAGCTTTCTGATTTTCCGGCTCTAACACAGGATTTACCATCGCTGTTTGGCTTAACCGCCAGCGGCTTATCAGCAGGCGATACACCGGCGCGCCATGCCCAGCAATTACAGCTACAAGCGTATTTGCTGTTTATGGAGCAACTACTGGCTGACCAAAGCGCCCAGCTAGAGAATATTCGCCAGCTGCTGGCTTTGCCTGCGGGCAACTGGCTACAAACGTTACATACGCTCTACAGCCGTATGCTGGGTAGCGAGCTCTTATCGGTGGACGATTGCCATGATTTCTGGCAAGCCGTTTCCAGCCTGCCCCCCACCATACTGCGTCAGCCGGTGCAAAGCGTGCCCACGCTGGCTTATTTGCTAAATGAAGAAGACCGCACGGCCTATCTGCATCAGCAGCAGGCCAGCGTAATTGAAAGTGCTTTCAGCCCGCGCTGGCTGGAGCGCACCCTAAGACGCCTGCAACATTTACTGGCCCGCTTTGGTGAAACACCGCTCGATGATGCCGTACTGCGCTACCGAGGCGTGTTCAGCCATTACAGCCCATGCTTACTTAGTGGCCCCGGCGCATTGCCCTTTACTGAAAGCGAGCTCAGCACCAATTTAGTTCAGCTTAAGCTGGTACTGGATCTGGCCTTTGCACTGCTCACCTTCCCAGAGCTAAGCAGCGCCCGAGGGCAAGGGGCCGACATCATGGCATCGCTCACCAGCCGCAGTGGTGCTGAAAAGCGCGTGGCCAGCCGGCTAGGGATGGTTCTGCAAGACGAAAAACCATTATCACTGGGCAATCGTGAAGGGCTGTATCTGATTGAAGGCACCTTGCTCATCAACAACAGCAACCTCCCGGAAGGGCTGAATGAAAAACTGGCCTCAACCGTATTCTGGGTGCTGCCCGCTTACGGATCACGCTTAGGCGAGCCCAGTTTTCGCCGCCTAGTGGATAGCAGTATTCATACAGAAACCCCGCTGCATCTCACGCCGGAGGTGATTTACCTCAGTGCAGGCCAAATGAATAAGTTTGAAATTTTATACCGGCACTGGCGGGCTCATTTCAGAGAGCTGTCTGAGGATCAACATTTAAATGATTTCCCAGAGGCGCTCCCTGCAGCAGATCCATCCTCAGATATTGAACGCCTGCGGCGCTTTATCTACACCTCAACAGCGCTGCGCGCGCTGCTGCTTTCGGATGAAAAAACCATCCCCGATCCTGATTGGGAACAATGGCGCACCAAAATCGGCATACACCATATTCAGACCGACTTCACCATCGGCTATCCAACCATTGCAAGCCGAAGGACAGTTTCACCATCCGGAAAAATCAACGATCCCGATCACCCCTACGTTGTTGCCATCTCTACCCCTCTCCCTTTGGCCGACTGACAAGGAACCGCCATGCCCCAAGCTAAAAATCAAGCGAAAGCACCCGTCATCATGCAAACCCGGAATGAACTTAAAACCCTGTTTGCCGATAATCGAACCCCCAGCGGGAATGATTTCGATACCTTTATCCAGTCGGCCATTATTCAAAAAGACGACGGCTTTAGCATCAGCCCCACCAATGTGCTGCTGGATCGAGATATCACGCTCAATAAAGACATCAGCATTACCGGCCTAAGTACACTCAATGGCGGGCTTTCCCTGCCTAATCAGTTTGTGGTGGATGCAGACAGCATCGACGCCCATTTGCCTCTTACAGCCAAAGAAGCGGTCAGCCTAGGGAAATCCCTTGAGGTTGGCGGGCTGGCTACACTCAAAGGCGGCTTAAATCTACCCGGCCAGTTTGAAGCCAGCGCCAGCGCAATTCTGGCTCAGCAACCATTCACGGCGAAAGGAAATATCAGCGCAGAAAAAAATCTGGATGTTGTAGGGGCCACCACACTGAGCGGCGGATTAAACCTGCCTGGGCAATTTAAAGTAGATGCCAGCCAGATTTCAGCGCTGCAACCATTTGCAGCCCAAGAGCACCTCAGCGCAGAAAAAAGCCTGAATGTTGCTGGCCTTACCACCCTGCAGGGCGGCTTAGATCTGCCGGAGCAATTTTCAGCAAGCATCGCAGGGATTGTGGCCCACCAGCCCACAACCCATAAAGAGCATGTGACGCTGGATAAAACGCTGACGGTCGCAAAAGAAAGTACCTTTGCCGGAGGCTTGACCATTCCCGGCCAGCTGAAAGCCGACAACACCGGCGTCAGCAGCATTGGCCACTTCACCGCACAAGCCAATGCCTTATTTGAAAAAGACCTTAATATCCAGGGCCTGTTACACAGCGATACGATCACCACCCAAACTGCTGACGCTTCACTCAGGGTACAAGCGCCTCTGACTGTTGCAGGCAAAACCGTTTTAAACAACGGCCTGGCCATGCCAGGCGTAATGAGCGCCAGCGAAGAAGGCATCGCCTTCAATAAAATGCTCACCCTCAATGCGCCAGCCATTTTCAATCAAGAGTTACAGGCAAACAGCCAGCTCACCTTAATGAGCGGGCTGAATATGCCTGGCGAATTTGAAGTCAGCCCTGCAGAAATCACCACCCATCAGCCACTCAAAGCTCGGCACAATATCCATGCAGAGCAAGATTTAACGGTTGAAGGTAAAGCCACCCTCAGGGGCGGCGTATGGAGCGATCAGCTCAGCACGGCTACACCCGGCGCGGCGCTTAATGTAAACGCGCCCCTTTTAGTGAATGGCCTGGCCAAGCTTAATCAGGGGCTGCTTGTACCGGGGCAATTAAGCGCAGATAGCACAGGCGTTACAGCACACGCCAAGCTCTTCGCCAAAGATAATCTGGATGCGGAAAAAGCGCTGAATGTATTCGGCCAGACCACGCTGACTGGCGGCCTGAGCATGCCTGGGCAATTTAGCGCGGATAACACAGGAGTCTCAGCGCACGCCAAGCTCTTTGCCAAAGATAATCTGGATGCGGAAAAAGCGCTGAATGTATTCGGCCAAACCACGCTGACTGGCGGCCTGAGCATGCCTGGGCAATTAAGCGCAGATAGCGCAGGGGTCACAGCGCACGCCCAGCTCTTTGCCAAAGACAATCTAATGGCAGAAAAGGCACTGAATGTATCCGGCCTAGCCACACTGACTGGCGGCCTAAGCATGCCGGGCCAATTTAGTGCCAATGCCGGTGGAGTTGTATCTATCCAGCCTTTTAGCGCCAGCAACAGCTTTGATGCGGCGGGGCTAGCCACCCTGCACGGTGGCTTAAAACTGCCTGAGCAATTTGAAGTTCAAAGCGACGCCATCAACACCTATCTGCCGCTGAATGCCAAAAACGATTTTAATCTTGAAAAAAATCTACAGGTGGTCGGCCACACCACACTGGCTGGCGGCCTGATGTTACCCGATGCCTTCAATATTGACGCGGCGGGCATCACCACCATCAAGCCGCTTACCGCCCAAAGCCAAGTCACGTTTGAAAATACTTTAGTCGTTAAAAACGCGGCCACGCTGGAAGGCGGCCTCACCCTGCCAGAGCAATTCACAGCAGACAGCACCGGCATTACCGCTTACCAGCCCTTTACCGCCAAAGACACCGTCAAGATTGATAAAACGCTAACGGTAAGCGAGAGCGCCATGCTCAATGGCGGCTTTAGCGTCCCCGATGTTCTGACTGCAGACAAAGAACGCGTCAACGTGAATAAGCCGCTGCATATCACCCAGGATAAGGAGCAAGCACCGTTGAAAATCCATGATCCCCTGCGCAACTGCACCCCCTTACTGCTCACCGCAGCGGGTAAAGTGGGCATCAATACCGACACCCCCAATGCACAGCTGCACGTCGTCGCCCCAAGCGGCCACGATGCGCTGCGCCTCGAACATCGCGCCGCCGATGGCAGCTTAAGCCCCGCGCTACTGATTACCCCGCAAGGCCAGCTTGCCCTTGGCAGAAGCACCGCTGAATTCAAGCTGGATATCGCAGGCAATGCACGTATCAGCCAAGAGCTGCAGCTAGACGGCCCACTGAACATCAGCGGCATGGCCACCCTAAAAGGCGGGCTGACTTTACCCGGCCAGTTAGAAGCCAACGCCAGCGGCGTGCTGATCCATAAGCCGCTTGAAATTAAAGATAATCTGCTTGTCAGCGGCAGCGCCCGTTTCGACAACGGGCTGACTCTGCCCGGCCAGTTTGAAGCCAGCGCAGCAGGCGTCAGCGCCAATAAACTGCTCAGCGCAAAAAATGGCTTAATTGTAGAAGGCAATACCACCCTAAGCGGCGAGCTAACCCTACCCGGCCAGCTTGAAGCCAAGGCCAGCGGGCTGACTCTCTACAAACCGCTACTGGTCAAAGAAAGTGTTCACGCCGATTGAAATTTGACCCACCCTGCCGATCGAATTTTGACCCAGGGCCGAGCGTTGCTTTTTATCGGAGCAACTGTGCATAAGTCTAGCAAATAGCGGGCCACTCACCCGCTATTTTTACGCCTTCAGGTTCGGCTTAAAACCGCTCAGCCTCGGTACGCGCTTCCTCCTTTCTGCTTTGCTCCCTTTGTTTTATCTTCGTTTTTGCTGCTAAGCTGCTGTGCTGGAAACGGTAGGAGTCATTCCCCGTTTCTACAATGTGGCAATGGTGCGTCAGCCGATCCAACAACGCCGTCGTCATCTTGGCATCGCCAAATACACTCGACCATTCCGAGAAGTTCAGATTCGTGGTGATGATGACGCTGGTGTGCTCATAGAGCTTCGACAACAAATGAAACAGCAATGCGCCTCCGGCCTGACTAAAGGGTAAGTAGCCCAGTTCATCCAAAATCACCACATCCACTCGCATCAGCGCGAGTGCAATACGACCTGCTTTGCCTTCACGTTTTTCTTTTTCCAGTAAATTGACCAAATCCACGGTCGAATAAAAACGGCCGCGCTTGCCGTGATGCGTGATCCCGCCGATCGCTAACGCCGTGGCCAAATGTGTTTTACCCGTGCCTGGGCCGCCAATCAGTACGGTATTTTGTGCCGTGTCGGTAAAGGCCAATGTCGCCAGTTGATTGACCAGTGCTTGATCTGCCTTGCTCGCGCTAAAGTCAAATCCCGCTAAATCACGATGCACGGGAAACTTCGCTGCGCTCATTTGATGCTGAATCGAGCGCACCTTACGATCGCTGTGTTCTGCTTGCAATAAATGCTCAATCAGCCAGCCACACGTTTCCATACTCTGGCCGCCCTGGCTCTTCAGATCCAGCCAAGCGGCCGCCATCCCATGCAAGCGCAAGGCTTTGAGTTCAACACTCATCTCATGCATGGCTCGACTCCTCGTGGTCGCTGTCGAACTCGCTCGCTGCACGCAAGCCGTCGTAACGCTGGGTGTTCGCCTGCGGTTCTTCTACTAATTGCAGCTGCGTTTCAGCGCTAATAGCGGACGGTGGGTCATTCAATCGCGCCACTACATTTAAAATGTGTTCAATGCTGATGACGCCTGACTCCAGTACCAACTCAACCGCAACCAGTACTGCATCCAAACCCGCCACCGGAACCGTGGCCAGCACTTGCGCCATCACCTTGTCTCCCCCGTTACGCCGTAACAACCTTTCCTTGAGCTGCAATAAGGGCGCAGGCATCGACGTAAAGGGCGCACCATTGCGTAAGGCCCCCGGCTTACGGGCAATCAGCGGAATATAGTGCAGCCAATCAAAGCTCACCTGCTGTTGCCCCGTCAGCCGCTGATGTCGGGCCATGATTTCATTATTCGCCACCACCACAACTTGCGTGGGATACAAGCGCACACTCACACGCTGCCGCGACCATTCACAAGGCACCGAGTAACGATTGCGCGCGACGGTGATTAAACAGGTGCTGGAAACCCGAGCCAGATGCTCAACGTAACCATCAAACGGGGTCGGCATCGGCATCATTTCTAAACGCTCTTGCTCCAACATCTCGGCAATGCTCAGACCTTTGAATTCGGGATGCCTGAGCACGCCCCATAAGACGCGACAACGCTCGGCCAGCCACGCATTCAATGCGTCAAAGGTACTGAACTTGATGCTTTGCGCCTCCAGCCAGATTCGCCGCCGACTATCTTGGACATTCTTTTCAACCACGCCTTTTTCCCAGCCAGAGGCGACATTGCAAAAGTCGGGATCAAACAAATAATGGGCGCACATCACCGAGAATCGGGCATTCACGATCCGGCCTTTGCCTTTCAATACCTTATCAACAGCGGTCTTCATATTGTCGTAAATGCCTCGGCGCGGCACACCCCCTAAAGCCGCAAAGGATCGAGTATGCGCATCGAACAACATTTCATGCCCTTGACTGGGATAGGCCACTAACCAGAAGGCGCGACTGGCACACAATTTCAGATGGGAAACTTGAATGCGCCGATAAATACCACCAATAAGTAGATGCTCCTCACTCCAATCAAATTGAAAGGCTTCGCCCAAAGCAAATTGCAAGGGCACAAAACCCTGTGGGGTCTTACCGGCTTTGCCCCGCCAAGCACGAACGAAATCAGTGACGCCACTGTAAGCCCCTGTATAACCCTCAGCTTGAATCTGCTCAAACAAGGCTTTGGCGGTGCGACGATTCTGCTTGGATCGGAAGGAGTCGGCAGTCAGGGCTTGTTCTAGAGTGGCATGATAGGGCGTCAGTTTGCCAGGCTTACGCTGCCGTACGTATTGCGGCTCAGCCTTGGCAGCGGGTTTGCGAACCCAAGCGCGAATAGTGTTACGCGCCAGCCCCGTGCGCTTGGTGATTTCGTGCAGCGACAGATTATCGCGAAAATACATCCTGCGGATTTTGCCCATCATTTCCATGGTGATCACCTTTTATCCTCTGCTCAAGAGTTAAGCAGAATAAGTAAAGCACCTGGGTCAATTTTGGATCGGCAGAACTAGCTGTGGTGGGTCAGTTTTCGGTCGGCGTCAACAAAATCCCCTTGAAACACGCCGGAGCGAGGAACAAGCGGGGCGGGGTTTCGGCCAGGGAGCGAGGCAGCGAGCCAATCCCGCCTGCCGCCGACTCGATTGTCCGCAGCGCAGGGGCCTTCGTGTTTCGTGGGGTCGCCTTCTTTGGCTTCGTTTCTTGGCGAAGCAAGAAAGGAAGGCCCCCGCGGTGGCCAACCGCTCCAAGACCCCCGTGCCAAAGGCACAAAAAAGATCTTTTTGACCTGGGTTAGCCCACGCGGGGAATCCCGCACCAAAACCACCGTGCCGAAGGCACTAAAAAGATCAGACACAACGCTATCAACCGCCTCCCACGTAATGAAAAAGGCCTCCCTTATGTACAAAACCAACTTCAGCAGCGTAACCCGCGCACTCACCCGCCTGCTCCAGCTGCAAGTCCTCAAATCCCACCCCGATGTCACCGTGCATACCGACATCCCGGATCAGCAATTCAGAGAGCAACTCGGCCAAGCGCCCGCGCTCAATCTGTACCTTACCGGCCTGCGGCAAAGCTTTCCTCGCCGCATGAGCGATGTGCTCTCGCCAGCAGCGGCCACCGCCAGCCCAAGCCCCAACACCGCCAGCTTTGACCGCCGCCCGCGCGTGATCGAGCTAAGTTATATGATCACCGCGTGGAGCAAAGCCACCAAAGACCACGCCATCACCGAGCAAAGCCTGCTCTATACCGTGGTGCAAGGCCTTACCGCCCACCCAGAGCTGCCACCGGCGCTCTACCGCATGGGCGATCTGCCCGGCCCGGATGACCTGATCGTTGGCGATTACCCGGTGCTGATCGATCTGATGCTGGATAAAGACAGCGATGTACGCAGCGGCGATTACTGGAGCGCCCTCGGCTCGGCCCCGCGCCCGCTGGTAGAGCTTACCGTGACCATCCCGCTGGCCGAAGGCACCACTATCACCCTGCCGGTAGTCCACAAAGCCAAATACGACACCCAACACAAAACACCGCAAGACACGTTAGAGCCACCGCTCAACCCAACCCTCAGCGGCACCATCACCGCCCCGTTTCCACCAGACCAGCTGCAAGTCAAGCTGATCGCGCTGGACGAAGGCAAACGCTACACCGCCCGTCCGGATATCAACGGCGATTTCGCCTTCACCACGCTACCTCCTGGGGATTACGTACCCCAGCTGGTGCCTTACGATAAAAAGCTCAAGGCGGTTTCTTTGGGGATGTTTACGGTTGAGGATGAGGGGGGTGGGGTGCCGAGGGGGATGCGGGTGGATTGGAGGTATTGAGGGTCGGCTGAGCGTGACCACTGGCGGAACGATTTAATTTTGCTCTGACCCCAGTTATTTCCCGGTTATTTCATGCGATTGCCACCGATGATTTACGAACAAGAAATGGAAGCAAAAAAAACCGATCTTGGTGTCAGAAAGGACTTGACCACTACACTGTGACCCCAATTTTTAAAGGATGTTTGATTTTAGTGGAATGTGTATCGGAAGGTACATTTGGATGCATGATGAAAAAGGAGGACAGAAACATGTGGAAGACGGAAGAGAGTGGTGTTGGGAGTGATAGAAAGAAGAAGATGGAAATAGCGAAGTTGTTTCCACCGAAGCCAAATAAGATGGACGCCTATGATAGGCTGAATCGTGTGCCGTTGGTTGATAAGAAGGAAATGGTGAAGTTGCGTGCGCTGAGCGTCGGTGGAAAGATAAAAATGCCTGTCGGCGGAGACCTTGACGTACTGGAGACCGCAAGGTCGGGCACATATGACATGGTGACGGCTTCGAGTGGGAACAGGTATTTATTAAATATGGAGTTGAACAATTCGAGATTGGAGAAGAAGGTGGCTTTTACATCGCCGACCACAAATTTACCTCGGACCTCGCATGCGTCATTGCAGGGAGAAGGGGTCATGAGCGCAGACGAGGTAATAATCTCGAAAGGTCAAATCAAGGAATGGAACGCGAATTCGGGGCACTTTCCGTCAAGCGGCAATAAGGAGATACAGAAGAGGGCTCTGTTGCATAAGTACGATGGTTTTCTTACGGAAGGGGCGAGGATACAGATTGGCAGAGATAGCAACGCGCGTCGTGGTGTATCCCAGTTAGTAATGGCAACCGGGTTTAACATGATAGGAGCGAACGTAAAGGAGGAGGTGGAGAGGGTGTTCGAAAAGAAGGGGGGGAGAGTAGCACACGCCTCGTTGCCCCCTATTAGGTCAAGCAGCGCTCAACGCCAGCCACATCAGGGGAACAAGGCCCTCGAGGAAAGAAATAAAAAGGAATTGGAACGGTTATCGGCGAAGGGGCGGGAGAAAAAAAGGATCGCGGAGATAGTAGAAAAGGCGAAAGGGGGGGGCGGGAATTATCAACTAAGCGTGATGAATGATAATAGCCCTCCACCCTTGTCTAACATAAACTTACAGCAAGAAGTACCGCCACAGTTTACCCAACCGAATCAAAATCATTTAAGAAGGAATTGGGCGAGGAATAGAAATAAGAAATAACGGCGGTCAGAGTAAAGTTAAATAGGCTAGCTGTAGTGGTCAAGTATTTTCAGACACCAAGAAATAACTGGGGTGAAATAACTGGGGTCAGAGTAAAGTTAAATCGGCTAGCCGCTGGCCGATAATTCATAAAACAAGAGAAGCAAAAGCCTCAATCATTCCTCGGATTTCTTCCGCCAGCCAACAGGCCGCCCGACCTTGTTTGCCGTCATGCGTCGCCCAGTCAGGCTTGCAACCTCCACTTCAAAACGCCCGTTGCCAAGCGCCATGCCTTAGAAAACGATGGGGTCAGGTCTTACATTTGACATTTTATAGAGGGTGTAGCAACTTGCTACACTTTTACCAAGGGGCTAAAAAACTGAATGCAGCTTTGGCCATTTTAATGGTTTTGTAACCGCTTGGCATTCTGCGCAATGATGTTGCCTATGTGTTTTTGGCTGCTGCTGCGGATATCGTATTGCTTAGCCAGCTGGGCAAAGGTGGCGGATACGGCCAGTTGCCGCTCCAGTATTTGCGCTGCCCAGGAAATAACTGGGGTCAGAGCAAAGTTAAATCGGCTAGCAGCGGCCCAATAAACAGAAAAACAAGAGAAGTGAAAGCTTCAATTATTCCTCGGATTTCTTCCGCCAGCCAACAGGCCGCCCGACCTTGTTTGCCGTCATGCGTCGCCCAGTCAGGCTTGCAACCTCCACTTCAAAACGCCCGTTGCCAAGCGCCATGCCTTTGTTCGTCGCTAAGCGGATGTCGGCCAACAGTTGATTTTCCACATGGTATTTAAATAAATCACGATAGCCCGCCTGCCGCGACGCGGGGTCGCTACCCAAGGCCAGATACAAGGGATGAGGGGTGCACAGCGCCGATTCTTTACCCAAGGCATTGATCTGGTAGCTGGACCAAACATAATCGGAAGGCTGCTCAACCATCCCAGCTCGGACAGGATTGAGCTCGATATAACGATAAAGCTGCAAAAGATAGCCCTCTTCCTGCACCAAACAGGATTTAAACCGCCCTTCCCATAGCGTGCCGCTGCGCTTGTAGCTGAAGTTGAAATACCGCACATAATTCCTACCCACAGCCTGCATCATCTCGCTAACGGCATTTGCTGTGCGTGGCGTGCAGAGCAAATGCACATGGTTGGTCATCATCACCCAGGCATGAATTTCAACATGATATTTGACGGAATACTCAAGCAACCAATGAGCATAGGCCACAAAATCTTGCTCGCTGGCAAAGCAAACCTGCCGATTATTGCCGCGCTGTATCACATGCTGGGGAATATCAACAGGGCAGGCTCTGGGTAGTCTAGCCATGGGGAAAAACCGAGAGGAAATGGGACGAAGGAAGTATAGGACGGTGAGAAGGAGGGGGAGGTTTAATTTGCTCTGACCCCAGTTATTCACAGATTGGCGTCATCGGCAATACGCTGGCTAAGGGTGGGTGGAATTTTCATATTTGCTGTGGTTTATAGAGGGTGTAGCAACTTGCTACACTTTTACCAGGTGGCTAAAAAACCGACTTCGGCTTTGGCCATTTTAATGGTTTTGTAGGCGCGTGGCGTTCTGCGCAATGATGTTGCCTATGTGTTTTTGGCTGCTGCTGCGGATATCGTATTGCTTAGCCAGCTGGGCAAAGGTGGCGGATACGGCCAGTTGCCGCTCCAGTATTTGCGCTGCCCAGCGCATATCCACCGTGCATTGTTCGGCCAGCCGCAATAGGTGAGCGCGGGTGATATTTAGCGCTTCACCGCAAACATCCATCTGGTGATAGCCACTGGGGCCAGCACAAAAGGTTAGATCGTAAGCAGGGGATAGCACCCAGCGGCGGTCTTGTTGCAATAGGTAGGAAAAGTTTTTTGGGTGATCGTCGCGGTTATTGAATAGCACATTAAAAACGGTGCGCTCGTATGCTTTTTGTACTTCGCGCTCGTCTTTAGTTAAAAACCGCGTCGCGCGCAAAAACGTGGTGTAATCCACCGTGCCAGGCAAGCGAAAATCAGCGTGCAACAGGCCAGCCAGCGTGTGCGTAGGAATACGCATCGCCCCTGCCACATCAAAGCGCTCTATTGCAAATGCGGCAAGCTTGTTATCAAGATCTATATAGCGTGTGGCGGGAATAGCCAAACCACAATCACACGCCAATTGGGCGTATAGGTTTTCAATCGCGCACACTTCTTTATGCTCGTTTTGCGCCTGAAATTTAATCAGCCAAGGCACACTTCCCGTAAAGGCTTGTGTGCTGATGTGGGCACTGCCCGCTGCGTAATGCACCAATACCTTAGGGCGCGCACCGTGTGGCGAGCCACCTATCAAGGCCAGCTGTTTTAAGATGGCACTGTCTTGCCCATTGAGTAAGGCTTGCGCTTGCTGCGCCAGATTCATTAAGTGCACGTCATCCGTAGGTAAGCTCACCTCGCTGGCGGGCAAAAAGCTTAATGCGCCCATCGCCCGGTTTGCAATAAATGACAAACGATCGAGTACCGATATACGCTCTGCAGTCATGCCATTTTGGCGAAACAGCCTATCCATTAACAATAAGCCCCAGCCATCGGGCAGCGCATCGGCAATCAAGCCCGGCAGGCCCAGCTGGTGTGCAGGAAAATCGCTATAAGCTTGCTGGCGTACTTTCAGGTGGCGCGGGGATAATTCCAAGCCTTGCGTGATGGCCTGTGTACTGTATTCAAACAGCAGTTTGCGCCCATCATCCGCCAGCGTAGCAAGGTGCCAACGCTCGCCCCAGCCTTCATAAAATACATCCACTTTTTTAATCATATTTTTTTACATGTGTGTTTTTGCTGGGTGCGCGTTTACGCTCGGCCAGTTGGGCGCGTTCCATTTGGGCTATTGAGCTGGCCACTTGCAGCTGAAACAGCGCTGCCAGCTCATCGGCAAGCCCTAAAGCCATCACAATGCGAATGGCAGATTCCAAAGACGCAACCCCGTGCTTTCCATATTTTTAACCGTGCCCACGGCCACACCCGCGCTGGCGGCTAAGTCTTTTTGGGTGATGGCTTGCGCCAAGCGCTGGCGCTTAAGCCGCAAACCCAGCTCAGCGCAAATTTCTGTATACGTAGCAAAATTAAAGTCCAACATTTTGTCTTTTAGAAGTAAATCAGTATCAATATAGCCATTATACTAGCTATAACTACAAGGCAATGCTTTTATAAAACATAAAAACCAATCATTTGATGTTTATGTTGATAAAACATACATAACAGCCATGTTTTTGCACTTTAAACAAAAAACCATACTTGTCGCCGCATTACTCGGCACTTACCTACTGATGTTACGCAGCCAAACCCAAATCTTGAACCACAGAGGGCACGGAGATAGACAAGGCTTGAGTTAAGTTGTTTTGTAGGTTTTAAGTATTTTAAAACTCCAGTACTTAAGGTTCGTATAGCAGCGAGTGGCACGGGGCTTAAATCTCCCCTTGAAACACGCAAGCTCCGAACAAGCGGGGCGGGGGACATACGCGCTAACCAAATTGGTTTTCATTAGCAAACAGCGAAAAAGCATAACAACCACGCTCTTTGCATAGGGCTTAAAAGTCCCCTTGAAACACGCCGGAGCGAGGAACAAGCGGGGCGGGGATCGCTTGGGAGCGAGGAACGAGCCAATCCCGCCCGCCGCCGACTCGATTGGACCGCAGTAGGGGCCTTCGTGTTATTGGGGTTGTGGCTTGGCTTCGTTTTTTGGCCACACAAGAAAGGAAGGTCCAGCGGGACGCCCGCACCAAAATAAACGTGCCGAAGGCACTAAAAAGAGGATCGCTGCGTAACATCAGTTACCTACAAACATCCTCATTTTCATGCACGCAATGGGCCAATTTTCTGGCTACACGCTTGTAAAAACTGGGTGTAGCAAGTTGCTACAGCTTTAGTCTTACGCTATATTCCACCGCCATTTCACACGCCAAACTTAAAAAACCTTACAAAATATTGAACTAAAACACCACATATCATTTGAAAACCCTTGCAAAAACCCCTGCGCACCCAGATAATTACGTGACTCTGTCACTTAATTTAACAAAAAAGCCAGCAATGGCAAAGGAGCATCAATGGAGCTTGCAGTTTATATACACTGCGTGGGCGATCAGGCCGCCGCACAATTATTTGGCGTAACACTGCGCGCAGCCAGCTCTTGGCGCAGAATGGAAAGAGCACCCAGCCCGCAACAGGCATTAAAAATAGTGGAATTAAGCGAAGGCAAAGTCGATTGGAAAGGCATTTACGCCCCCTATGCCCGGCTAAGGCGAAGACAAAGCTGCCGCCGCGAGCGAATTGAAAGTCTGGAAAATTAAATCAGCTGCCTATTCTAAGCCGCTACAAAACTGATCCAACCACACCCCCGCCATCATCACCGGCGCTGCTTCATGCCATAAAGTCCGATTTCTGCTTTACATCATTTAATTAAAACCAATAGGTCATCTTGCCTGTGTTTTTTTAAATACCGCATGTTCATCAATCTGAGATGTTCGCGTTTCGTAAACCATAAATGAACAAAAACTTTACCTTACCGGGCCAGTAAACACACAAACCCCACAAATCGTGGGCCAGCAAAGTGCAGCATTAGCCCAATGGCGTAGTATCAAATCATCACCCTTAACGGGAAGCCCTTTGCTGTGGCCAGCCCGCTTTTGATTTAACCGCGTTCGCGGAAAAATCCCCTCCCCTTCAACTCTGGCGCGCCGCGCCCATGCCGATACCCTATGAGCTTACCCAGCCACCCCGCTATTCATCCCCTGCGTCAAATCAAACCAGCCCCCGCCTTTGAGGAGTATTCATCCAGCCCTATACCACGCTTAGCGCCACCGCAAAGCAATGCGGCGGATGATGTGCTGAGCTGGCCATTTGAAGAAGCCGCACTTTGGGATGCCCCACTTTGCGAGCAAGCCCCCGCCTTAGCCAACGATGCAGGCCAAGCAGGCTATGCTGCCAAGCTTTTATTTGCTTATTTATTAGATATTGCTGGGGAGATGGACAACACCACCCTGCTTACCGTGCACTTACCCGCAGCCATGATGGTGCTTTTGCCTGGCAGCTGTGGTGCAATCTTTTAGAGCGCGCTGGGCAGCTGGGTTTACCGCCTTTGGTATTTCGCCTTTATCACGCGCTGCCCCATTTGGCGGAGCAAGAAGATATTGCTGATTTAATCACAGAAGGTTTGTGGATTTTAGCCGAGGCAATCCTGAACCACAGACGGCCAAACATGCCGCATTAATTGCCCACGGCCATTACAGCCAGCCCCGGCCCGTATGGCGTGGTGTGATTATGGCGAAGCTTATAGCGCCGAAGTGGCTTTGGATGATGAGGCGCTAAAATGGCGAATCACGCCTTTAGACCCACCGCATAAAAACGTAATCAGCGTTGAAATAGGCCAGAGCAATGATCAAGCCCCACTAGCGCCATTATTTAGTAATCCTGAAGAGCAAGCACTGGTCGGCAACCAGCAGGCCGTGCAGACAGGGCGTAGTCAGCTTAGCCATTGATCTGCTTTCAGAAGTTGATGCACTCAGTAAGGCACACCCAGAAGGATTATTACTTTGCATCAGCGATGTAGCCCACGGCCGCCATCTGCCACTAGCCTTACCATCCACACCGCAGCCTATTCCACTCAATAGCGAAGCACTGGCTATTAAATGGCCCGGCCTGAAACAGCACCACAATACAAATAAACTATGCATCAGCGGCGTATTAGGCAATGAAGCCCTTCTTTTATTAAGCACGCTGGCACAAAAACGATGCCGATGCTGAAATATTATTTGGCAGTAAAGAAACCAATCCCAGCTTAAATGCGCTGATCCGCCATAGCTATAAACCCCGCTTGGCTATTACCCCATTTAAAAGACTTTATGCAGTAATGGTGTTGATCTGGAAGAAAGAGCCAATTGGTGCCGCGCGCTTGATCAGGTATGGCAACGCTGCCGCCCCAATGATGCAAATATCTTTGAATTAGCCAATTTTGCCGTGCATATCGGCCAATACGCCGTAGCCCGTGCAGGTTTTTTAGATGTATTAGAGCATGCAGAGACACCGGCCCCGCATTACATAATCTGGCACTGATTGAAATCACCACGGAAATCAAGAACACGCCAGCACTTTAATCCATGCACTGACCAGCATTGATCCAAATCACCCCAAAACCCGTGCATTACAACAACGCTATCAAGAATGGCTAGAAACCCTAAAAGCTAAACAACATCTCATTGAAGCACTTGAAGATAAAGAAACGGGCCTGCGTTTAACGCCACTAGGGCCACAACACGCCAGAGAATTAGCATGGGCATGCCGAGATAAACATTTATCTATCCTTACCCGCTTACCTGATCTATCAGGCAGAGCATGGGCAGCACAATGGATAGCAGAAAATAATACAGATGAAAACGCCTGCGCACTCGCTATTACGCTGCAGAAGCAGGATTAGTAGGCATCTTAATTTTAAAATTTGGCCAACATAAAAACCTGTGTATTAGCCTAGCCCCAGAATGGCAGGAAAAAGGAATAGGCAGCACCGTGCTAAAGCTGGTTAAAGAGAAAGGTTTTGAATCAGAAAGATGGTTAGGAAATAAAAGATCAGCAAACCTATTAAAGAAATAAACAAACCTGTAAAGGAGCACAGCTATGAAAAAAGACATCAAACAAGGCGATACATTACAAAATGAAACAACAAAAAAACCACAAAACAAAAATAATTAAGAAGATTTACAAAAACAAATAGCACGGAATAAACAAAATAAAGTGTTTTAAAGCAGAAAAACCCATACAGACAAAAGGTAGGATGTGTGCAAGAATAAGCAATTCGTAAGCATAGAGAAAATTATAGAAAGCATAAGTAAGGCAAAAGCGTAATCAACCTATATTTCAGGCAAAGGTAAAAGTGTGAATCCATCATCAGGACCTCTCAGAACTTGCTCGCCCCCAAAATCAACCACCTCCCCCAGCGGGGCAGATACCTGATGTGCAGCATACTTAACACCCCCAGGCACGCCATTAGCCTGTCTCAGCGCTAATACAGCAAGAGGCTTTTTTACCTCTTCCAGCACATGCTTGTATTTGGCCACTGTTTGCCGAGATAGCTTTGCCGCCTGGGCGATGGCTTCATGCAGCAGCGCTTTTCCCTGCTCCTGCAGCAGGCGGCAAGCAGCGCGAATCTGGCCTTCGGTTTTTTGTTTACGGGTAGAATGCGTTCGCTCTGCTGCTAATGCTTGCTTTTCAGCCAGCGGCAAGCTTTGATCAAGCGCCATGACCCCTCTGTGGCAGCGGCTGCTACCTGTATTTATCCCATGTCCACCTTGCTACTGATTTAACCGTGGCCGCAGATCAGACACACTTAAATCAGCAGGAAACCCCAAGCTGCGGAAAGCGTTTTTATTGTGGGCAAAGGCTTCAAGCAAGCGGGTAAAGCTCAGAAAAGAGCCTTCAGCTTTTTGCCGGCTGACAATTGAATACGCGTAATAGCGGAGTTTTTCGAACAACATACAGTTGCGCGAATGAGAAACGGCATCCAGATTGGGGCTTTTAGCCCATGGCGATGCGCTGGCCAGCTCTACGCAATCTGCCAGCTCGGATAGCTCGTAGATATGAGGGTGCAGCTCTGAGGTGCGCCACCACTGATGCCCCGGTGTTTTGGCAACTGGGCCACTGTGATACTCCAAATCTGCCTTTAGCTCGCGTGCAAATGCCGAGTAAATCGCCTTCATATAATGAATAGGCTTAGAGCGGGCGCTCAGATGTACAGACGGGCACAATGGCGTAATACAAATGCGCGTGGCCATTCTGGCGGTTTTGAACGATCAGATTAGGCGCGGGCAGCCCTTGTCTTGCCAGATCATTGCGTTATCGTGGTCAAGATCAAAAATCAGCCAGCTAACAAAATTAGCCCGGTTAATCTGCATATAGGGATATTTGATCGCGTAATCGCGGGGGCGAATCAGCGCGGCTGTTTTGTTATCACTGCAACGCGCTAAAAAAGCCGCCTCTTGCAGTAAACGATAGAGAGCCGTGCCCTCCTGCTGGAAGCGCGGCAATAGCTCGTTTTCAATAACAGAAGTCTTTAATTCACTTTTTAAAGGTTGAGACATACCCTGCCACCCGCTTAGCGGTTGCAAAAATCTTGCAAAATCGGGAGAGGGTACGTAGAATCAAGGATGTGTTTGTTCTTGATGTAGGTTTTTCTCTCAAAGGTCGCCAAACCTTGAAAGACTCTACTGTTAAAAGACTCTACCGTACCAACAGCCCTACTGATTATCCAAAGCCGCCTCGCCAAAGGCGGCTTTTGTTTTTCTGGTTTTGTTTACTCTGGCGTTTCAGCCGTTTGAATCTCAGTAATCGCCGCAGAAACTGCGCGCTCTATCAAAGAGATATCTACTCCTCTTGGAATTTCTAAAGTAATTTTGCTTCGCCCCCAGCATGGTGGCTAGGTGTTGCGCTTGCGCATTTTTTAATTCGTGGCCTTTACTGATTTTCAGGCCATTACGTGCCACAGCTTTACGTTCAATAAAAGTAAGAATGCCTTTGTTTTTAAGCTTGCCCATTGCGGCCAGCTTTAAAGCTTCTGCCACAATCGCCTCAAAGCCTTTCTCGCACCACGCTAAAACCTCATCAACAAAAGTAACCGTTAAAATACGCGGGGTAATCATTAATTGATCGAGAATAACCGGCGGCAGGCTTTGAAATTTCCATAAAGAACGAATCAGCTTTTCATCGCAGCCTAAAATCTTCGCCAGCTCTACATTGGTAGTGGCGGCATTATGATCACGTAAAATAGGCAATGCTCTGGATTTTTCGAAATCGCTTAAATCAACCGATTCAAGTTTTCAATAATTGTTACTTTGGCTGATGTTGCGTTATCCAGATCACGAACAATGGCATCTATTTCTGGCCATAAAAGTATTTTTTCATGCGCCTGCAAACGTCGCTCGCCCGCCAGTAATTCATAATCGCCATTAGGAAGCCGTCTGGTCATAATCGGGTGAATTAAGCCGCCTGCTTCCAGTATCGAATCTGCGAGTATTTTTAATTCTTGCGGGTTAAATTCAACACGTGGCTGAAATGGGTTTCTGCATATTTTAGAAAGCGGAATTTTCATGCTCGGCGTTTCTGGGCTGGGCCCAAGCAGCGCAGATACAATCCCTTTTGCTATTTCAGCCCGCCGCCCGCTTTCATCACTAATTTGCCGTGATGATTGCAGCAGCTGGTCTATTTTAGTTGGCTTTTTAACTGGCTTATTCAACATCGTTTCCAGCCGTCTCTAATTCATCTGCAAAACCTTCGTAGCCTAATTTTGTCAGAAACTCTTTAGATAATCGGGCCACCGATTTGGCCACCGCCGTATTGGGCTCTGAAAAAACCGAAACTCTGCGCATAATCGCCTCTTTCACTTTTACAGATTCAGGCAGCCTTTCATCAAAAACCATTCCGGGAAAGGTTTCTATTACACGCGTTTCTGTTACTTTATCCACGCCTTTGCGCCCATCAAACATAGTAAGCAATGCGCGATAAATTTAAGTTTTGGATTTTTTGCTCTTTTTACTTCAAGTACGGTCGCTTCTAGATCTTCAATACCATCTAAAGCATATTGATCACCCGCTTTTACTGGCACCAGATAATGCGTGGCTGCCGTTAACGCCATAAGCGTTAACTTCCCAAATTAGGCGGGCAATCAATCAGGATAATATCGTAAGTGCCTTCTTTAATTTTTGCCAATTGCATCGCAATTAAATCAGTATCTTTACGCCAAAGCTCAATCTCTAATTCGCGCATTTTCATCACCATTGGCAAGATGAAAACGCCAGGGAAAATAGAGTCGTAAATACACTCATCAATACGTATATCTGGGCGCTGAATTAAGGTTACGGCGGTGTAATTTAATTTTTTTGGATTGGTCGGGCTAAGCGTTGTGGATGAGTTGCTTTGAGGGTCCAGATCGATCACTAGCACGGTCATACCCCGCTGGAGCATCCATCAGCCAATTGAACGGTAGTCGTGCTTTTACCAACGCCACCCTTTTGATTAAAAACCGCAACGACATCCATTTTACCGACCAAAATTGCAATAAACACCGCTAATTGTTGCACGGTAATAGCGGCATAGCAAACACCATCAGTGAAATATTTATCCGATTGTTGTAATAAAAATAAACACTTTAAAATCAAGAGGTTAGCGTTCGGAATAATTCCGAACAATAATAAAAAGCATAAAAACATTAAAACACACACAAAAAACATAGTAACAATCACCTGAACAACAAAAATCATGCAAAAACAAACTGATAATCTTGCATGTTAATAAACATAAACACGGCTATTTTCAAATAAATACAAAAGATCACTTCTCAATTTTGCATGAAACAAAATACAAAAACCTTTAATGTCGAACAAAAGACCCAGTGCCACGCTAAAAAATACCTTGATTTGCCCTGCACTACATTAGAAAAATATGCACGCTCACGGTGTTCGGCTGGGGTTTTCCAGCAAGACTGCTCATAAGCTCGGGCGGATTAGGTGAGCAGGCATAAGTTATTTCCCCAGTCAGTTTCATGCAAAAAGAGAAGGGAAGGAAGGGCTAAATCTCAGGGCAGAGAATGGGAGGGAAGGGGAAGGGGAAGGGGAAGGGACTAAGCATGAGCAGCGGCCAAGCCCAGAACTAAAACGGGACTGTCTATATAAAGTACTTTGAATGAGGTGGCCAGTGCCAGAGGCCAATCTATTGCAGATTTCATTGAAAGGAAATAAAAGCACGTTGCAATCTATTACAAGAAACTATCACCGGCGTGGTTCTTAAATAAATTAGCGCGGCGTAAATAGCGTAATACGGTGCGAGGGTCTTTTTGGCCGGTCACTTCCATAATTTTATACAGCTGCACATCACGCTCACCGGCGGAGGTGATAAAGCCCGAGCGTAGGCTATGTGCACCAAAATCTTTAACCTCTAATCCAATAAGGCCTGCGTATTTTTTAACCACACGGCCTATCCATTGCCCGCTCAGCGCTTGCTCTGTAGCGCCCCCGCCCAATCTATCCGCCTGAACACTGGCCCCTCGGTAATACCGGCTTCATTTAGCCAAGCTTTTAAGCGCACTACTGCCTGAAACTGGCTGCCGTTATAAATTGGCTTTTCAAACCCTTTGCCAGATTGATCCGTTTTACTACGCTGAATATTGCAATAAGATGGCCCAAACGATCAAATTTAAGATCAGCAAACTCAAGCGCAGCCAGTTCGCTGCGCGGAAAGCCCCGGCAAATCCAAGCGCCAAAATAGCCCGGTCGCGAGCGCCCGCAAGTGTATTGGGAGTGAATGCCAGCATCTCTAATAGCTGATGATCAAGTAAAGGTTCTTTTTGCTGGCGGGCCTGGCTGCCATGCGTGCGCTTAATCCCCGCCAAAGTGGCCCGAACATGAACATGATCGGTTGGGATGGAATATTTTTAAGCTGATGAATATAGCGAATCGAAGCCATCCGCCTTTCCAGCGTTACAGCCGAAATCCCCCCTTGCGCCTGATTAGCCAAAAACAGGATCAGGCTTTCAGGCGTTGCGGCACTCTGGAAAGGCCATGCAGATCACACCAGCTACAAAAA
>NZ_CP025784.1 GCF_004194535.1 Iodobacter fluviatilis
AGCCATTAAGTTGGCTGCAGCGGACGCAGTGGGCGAGGCGGTAGCCGAATCCATGACCGGCGTGAATTCGACTGCACTGGATGCCATGAGAGCGGCTACGCAGCCCTTTCTTAGCCGGCTAGAAGGGGCAACGGCAGGGGCAGAAGGTGCCGCAAAGCAGTTGGAAGATTCCAGCGCGTGGTTTTCTTGGAAATGGCTGGCACTGACCGCGGCGGCTTGCGCTGGGGTGTTATTGGTGTGCTGGTTGCTGTTTCGTGGTTTGGTATGGTGGGAAGGCTCAAATATCACGGAGTTAAGAGAGCAGCGGAGCGCGTTACTCGATCAGATTGCCCAAGACCAGATTACCGCTAATGCGTTAGAAAAACGGGTACATGGTGTGCGCTTTGTTGGCGCAAAAGATGGCGATTTTATTATTGCACCACGCGGGTTTGAGGCCATAACGTGCGTAGGAGGGGTGCAATGTATCAAGCTAAAATAAATGTATGCACAAATTCGTGCTATAAATACCTATGAGTAGAGTTTTTGAGTGGGACGAGGCTAAAGCGGCGAGTAATTTTCGCAAGCATGGGGTTCATTTCGAGGAGGCGGCATTCGTGTTTGACGACCCCTTGGCGGTTTCGATTCAAGACCGAATAGAAAACGGCGAGGCGCGATGGCAAACCATCGGCATGGCCGGAGGGTGTTTGCTGCTATTGGTGGCGCATACGGTGCGCTTTGAGGATGTGGAAGTCGTTGAAATCATTTCCGCACGACGTACCGACAAAAAGGAGAGATACCGCTATGAGCATGGTTAGACACGAGCAAGGGAAGCTACCGGCCTTAACGGCCCAACGTCGCGCAGAGCTTGAAGCACTAGCGAAAATGCCGGATGCGAGCATCGACTACAGCGACATTCCGCCGTTGACTGATGCGTTTTGGCAAAACGCCGTGAGCAATCCCTTTTACAAGCCGACCAAGACGCACGCGACTGTGCGGCTGGACTCGGATGTGATGGCTTGGCTGAAATCGCAGGGAAAGGGCTATCAGACGCGGCTAAACGCTATTTTGCGCAAAGCGATGTTGGAAGACATCGACAAGGCGCACGGGTAGACTGCAAGAAAGACGAAAGCCCCACGGCGGGAACCGTAGGGCTTTCAATTTGAGTGACTGGGCGCAGCAACGCCGCAATCGACTAAACCATGGCCGTATTGTATCCGGTGGTGCCCGATTTTCCAAAGGGTAACAGTGCTTCAATTAGAACTTTTTACCGATCGCCTACCTAAACGGCCTTATTGCAAGGACGAGAAGGACGCACCGAACCTGATTCGGTTGTCTCGTCACGCCATCCGCCGCCGCTATATCCAGATCAACCCCCCTAATCTCCGTTTTTGGATGCCGTTTGATATCGACCGCGAAGGCGCAGCGCTGGCTTGGGAAGATGCCGATCTACCGCCACCGAACTGGGCGGCGACCAATCCCGCTAACGGCCACGCCCATGTAGCTTGGGCCTTATCCGCGCCTGTGCTGTCTGGGGATGGCTCACGGGATGCACCGCTACGCTATCTGTGCGGCATCGAGTACGCCTACCGCGAGAAGATGCAGGCAGACCATGGCTTTAATGGACTGATTGTTAAGAATCCCGCCCATGCCCATTGGCGCACGTTATGGGGGCCAGCCGTCACGTATGAGCTGTCTGTATTGGCCGAATACGTGGATTTGCCTAAATTCATCCCGAAGCGGAAACCGGAAGAAATCGGCCTAGGCCGTAACTGCAGTGTGTTTGATTGGCTGCGGCTATGGGCCTATAAAGCCATCCGGCAGCATTGGGCGAAAGAGACACGTAACTTCATAGTGTGGCAGGCCAAGTGCTACGACCGCGCCTTAGAACGCAATGGCGAGCTACTTCATCCGCTGGACTATCGGGAGGTTTGGCATATTGCGGCCAGCGTGGCCCGTTTCTGCTGGAAAGAACTCACGCCCGAAGGGTTTAGCCAGTGGCAGGCAGCACAGGGGCGTAAAGGTGGTAAAGCTTCAGGCATGGCTCGAGCTGCAGCCAATGAAGATAAGCGGGCCAGTGCTCGCTTGATGGCTGCACAGGGAATACCGGTTAAAGATATCGCGGAAGAAATTGGCACATCTTTGGCGTCGGTTTATCGGTGGATTTCGGATTCTCACGAAGCCATATCAGGTAACAGCCCGAAGTAGGTAGATTATGAGCAGCGTTCATACCTACCGACACTTCGCCATATCCGGTAATAGCCCGCCTATGGGGGTTTGGGGTGTGCGTCGCTGGAGGTGTGCGTATGGTTATCATCTTAAGTTCGCGGGCTTTTAGATTTAATTTAGGTGCCAGCCCCAGCGGGGCGGTGATCGGGTCGAGATCAGCGGTTTTTGCTGATCCGAGAGTCGAGCAGGCAGCAGGGGGAGGAGGGTGTTCTGTGATGCCCTTTTGATCTCTCTTTGCTTCCTTTTTGATGCTTGTCTTTTTTCTACGTGATGGGTCGTCACATAGCAAATAGAGCTACGTGTTCATTTTTCTTATATGTCTTTCTGATCTTGTTTATGCAAGGCTAAGGATGCCTATTCCTAGTATTACTATGGGCATTACTATTGAGAGTAGTGATGTTTTCCATGCACTTCCCCATCCATATATTGCTAATACGAAGGCTATTGCATAGCCTCCTAGTGATATTCGGCTTAGTACCGTGTATAGAGATGTTGTAGCCGTTCTGGCTTGTTCACATGCACTGTCACATATGGGTGACGGTGATCCTATGAGGTTTAATACGCTGTACATCATTCCGAAGCACGCTAATACGGATAGGACTAAGGCTATGGTTGGTATGGTTGATCTATCGGGTATCTTCATGGGCTTATTGCACTAGATGTTGGTAGTAATGAGGGATCTTTGGGGGTACGTCGGAAGCTACCGAGTGCTTTACTTAGTTGTTTCAGTTTTTCTTGGTTGTGTGTATGTGCGACGGTATTTCTATTTCCAGCTAGATAGAGCGCGTCAAAGTAATGTGAAATTAGTTCGGCTTGTTGTTCCATATTGAATTGAGATAATGTTTTGTTTACATCTTTTCCGTTCAAGTCATAACGGTAAGCTGGTGCTGCTCCGGCTTTTCCATCATTCGAATAGCCACCACGTATGGCTAAGTCGCTGGCAAAAAATACTACTTTGTAACCTAATTGATATTGCCAGACATGCACGAGTTCATGGATAAACCAAATTTTAAAATGCTCTGCAACCGTTGAGAAATCATCGAAATAGGCTTGTGCTGGGAAGTGAATTTCTCCATTAGGAGTGATGGCGGTGTTTTGTTTGCTTGGTATTCCGAAGAGCCCGCCTTTATGTACTTTGACTTTGCTGTAATTAATTGAATCTTTAAAAATGTGTGTTGCCATTTCAATTTCACCCATGGTTAAAGCTCTAGAAGATTCTGGCACTACGGTGTGCTGAACAACTGAGGTTCCAATTTGGGCTGAATTGGTGCTAATCCCTTGCATAGCTAATACGATAGACAGTGGTTGTGGTGTTGGAGCTTGTCCTCCAAGGGCGCAAAGCTGTTCCGCATGATTGGCGCAACAAAAGAGCTGTTCTGGGAATATCTCTGCACAGGTAATTTCTTGCTCTGTTTCCGTTTCAATCCTTTTGGTTTTACCTGCTGCGTCGGTGGTGCCTGATATGAATGATCCATCCGCTAGTGTTAGCTTATATCGTGTTTCTGCCATTACGTTTCGATCAGGCCAAAAAAAGCGGATTTGCTCGTCAAATTTTGGAGTGACTTGCGTGGTTAATTTTTTTGCTGCTGCTGTTACTCCTCCTCCTGTAGATGCTGCTTCCGCTCCTTCATAAGAACGATCAACCTCTTTCAGGGTAGAAAATAGCACCGCGCCACAGCTGGTTAAATGGCCCTCCAGTGCGACAGGCTTACCGTCTACGAGCCAAGATGGATCACCTTCAATGATGACGCAATTAGTATGGCCATTTTGTGGGCAAGACACTATATCGCCCATACGCGCTACATTTTTTTTGTATAAAATACGGTAGGGCGAACCGCTCAGAACGGTGCCGCCGTGACTGGTTGGGTCACCTATTCGGATTACTTTCTTCATCTATTTTTATCTCGGTTGCCGTATTTAAATCAGACTGGGTTGGTTAGAGTTTTGTTTTTCTTCGTTAGTTTTTTCTGAGAGGGGTTGCATATTAAACAACTCCCTATCATCTGCACGGGTTAGCCATTCATCCAAGCGTCTACCTAGGGCATGCTTCCATTTTGCGCCCTCTTCCCCTTCCTGCGCCATAAGATGAAGCATTAATGAACCAGCTAGGATTTTCTTTCTCGTTTCCTTGGCGCGTTCTATTTTTGCGAGAGCGGCCCGTTTCTGTGCCTCTTGTTTGTTCTTTAGTGCTTTAGCCTGTTTCAGCCTTAGCTCTAATTCCTCAATTCGCTTGTCGATGCCTGACATGTTGTATCCTCTACATTATTATCGTTCGTTATTGTAGCTAATATTCTGCCTACTTAGTGCACTAGAAAAGGCTAAATAATTGCTACAATGAGGCCATTGAAACAGACCCAAAGCGAAAGCAAGGGCGCACTTATGCAAACTTCGTTTGCGCGCGGTCACTTCGTGACAAATCAACCCCAAAAGGCCCGCCCGTGGCGAATTATCACCTCTCCGTTAAGACGGTAAGTCGATCAGCAGGCCGCACCGCGACCGCCGCATCAGCCTATCGCGCCGGTGTGTCAATCACCGACGAGCGAACCGGAGAAGTACACGACTACACCCGCAAAGGTGGCGTCGAATCTGCGGTACTCATCCTGCCCGCCAATGCCCCTGCATGGGCGGCAGATCGTGCCGCACTCTGGAACGCTGCCGAGCAATCCGAAACGCGTAAAAATTCCACGGTGGCCCGTGAATTTGAAATAGCGCTACCGGCGGAACTCTCCGCCGAAGAACGCCAGCGGCTCGCCCACGATTTCGCCCGCGAGCTGGTAGAACGTCACGGCCTCGTGGCGGATGTAGCGATCCATGCCGCAGGCAAAGAAGGGGACAACCGAAACCATCACGCCCACATCCTTTGCACCACCCGCCGACTCACACCGGAAGGGTTTACCGAGAAGACCCGCGAGCTGGACGACCGCAAAACCGGCGCAGTGGATTATTGGCGCGGGCGGTTCGCGGAATTACAAAACAAGCGTCTACAGGAAAACGGCTTCACTGAACGCGTAGACCATCGAAGTCTCATCGAGCAGGGCATCATCGACCGCGCTCCAACCCGACACCTAGGCCCATCGGCTAGCGGCTACGAACGCCGCACCGGCCAGCCTAGTGATAACCGGCTCAGGCACGAACGAGAGGCGAACGAACGACTGAGCGGGGCCAAAGCATTGGGCGAGCTGGAACGGCAAGGCAGCCAGCTTGACCGCTCCATTCTGGATCTATCTAACGATCTAGCCAGCGCCAAGGCCGAGCGAGAGCGGGGCATACAGCCGCCGGTGATAGCACCTGACCTTTACGCCGAGATTCGGGCCGGTATGCAGTCGGTGCAGAGCCTATTTGAAAGTCAAAAGATCCTCGAGCAGGGCAAGGCGGACGTGGCCGCAGAGTTTGCACGCTGGAAAGCCGAAGAAGCGGCCAAGGCACAGACCATCGAGGCCGAGCGGCAGCGCCAAGCCAGCGAGCTGGCAAAACAACGGCAAGAGGTCGAAGCCAAGGCCAAGGCGGAGATTCAGCCGAAGATCGAACCACAAAAGGGGCGGGGTTATGAGATGTAGCTTGCACGAATTTGCCAATACGTTATAATTAATTAATCAATTTGTAATTACATAAAGGTTTAATCGTGAAAATAAAACAGGCAAAAGAATACTTCGAGCTTGGCGTTATCGTGGGCTTTTACGCCATCCGTGATCCGCTGAAGGTGGGATATTGGCTGTTAGTGATTGAAGGCAAGGAAGAGCGTAGCTGGACGCTGCAAACCGCCAAGAATGAGGCGAAGAGCTTCGCCAGTCTGGACACCCTTGTGGGTGAAATCGAAGAAATAGCGGGTCGTGTTAGTACTTTACAAGTGAGGGTTTAAAGATGGATGAGGCAGAAAAAGCGAGGGTTTACGCCATGTTGCAGATGGGCGAACACCAAACTAGCTTAGTGACAAAGGCACTCGTAGACCTGGGAGAAGAGCGCCGGGCACTTGCCCAGGTATTTGAAGAGGGCAAGCTCTCGCAAGCGTTGCATCTTGAGCAGGTTCGCCAAGTTGTTGGCGGGATGGCCAAAACCAGCGAGCAGATTCAAAAAGCGGCAGAACGGGCCATTCCAGCCATTAAGTTGGCTGCAGCGGACGCAGTGGGCGAGGCGGTAGCCGAATCCATGACCGGCGTGAATTCGACTGCACTGGATGCCATGAGAGCGGCTACGCAGCCCTTTCTTAGCCGGCTAGAAGGGGCAACGGCAGGGGCAGAAGGTGCCGCAAAGCAGTTGGAAGATTCCAGCGCGTGGTTTTCTTGGAAATGGCTGGCACTGACCGCGGCGGCTTGCGCTGGGGTGTTATTGGTGTGCTGGTTGCTGTTTCGTGGTTTGGTATGGTGGGAAGGCTCAAATATCACGGAGTTAAGAGAGCAGCGGAGCGCGTTACTCGATCAGATTGCCCAAGACCAGATTACCGCTAATGCGTTAGAAAAACGGGTACATGGTGTGCGCTTTGTTGGCGCAAAAGATGGCGATTTTATTATTGCACCACGCGGGTTTGAGGCCATAACGTGCGTAGGAGGGGTGCAATGTATCAAGCTAAAATAAATGTATGCACAAATTCGTGCTATAAATACCTATGAGTAGAGTTTTTGAGTGGGACGAGGCTAAAGCGGCGAGTAATTTTCGCAAGCATGGGGTTCATTTCGAGGAGGCGGCATTCGTGTTTGACGACCCCTTGGCGGTTTCGATTCAAGACCGAATAGAAAACGGCGAGGCGCGATGGCAAACCATCGGCATGGCCGGAGGGTGTTTGCTGCTATTGGTGGCGCATACGGTGCGCTTTGAGGATGTGGAAGTCGTTGAAATCATTTCCGCACGACGTACCGACAAAAAGGAGAGATACCGCTATGAGCATGGTTAGACACGAGCAAGGGAAGCTACCGGCCTTAACGGCCCAACGTCGCGCAGAGCTTGAAGCACTAGCGAAAATGCCGGATGCGAGCATCGACTACAGCGACATTCCGCCGTTGACTGATGCGTTTTGGCAAAACGCCGTGAGCAATCCCTTTTACAAGCCGACCAAGACGCACGCGACTGTGCGGCTGGACTCGGATGTGATGGCTTGGCTGAAATCGCAGGGAAAGGGCTATCAGACGCGGCTAAACGCTATTTTGCGCAAAGCGATGTTGGAAGACATCGACAAGGCGCACGGGTAGACTGCAAGAAAGACGAAAGCCCCACGGCGGGAACCGTAGGGCTTTCAATTTGAGTGACTGGGCGCAGCAACGCCGCAATCGACTAAACCATGGCCGTATTGTATCCGGTGGTGCCCGATTTTCCAAAGGGTAACAGTGCTTCAATTAGAACTTTTTACCGATCGCCTACCTAAACGGCCTTATTGCAAGGACGAGAAGGACGCACCGAACCTGATTCGGTTGTCTCGTCACGCCATCCGCCGCCGCTATATCCAGATCAACCCCCCTAATCTCCGTTTTTGGATGCCGTTTGATATCGACCGCGAAGGCGCAGCGCTGGCTTGGGAAGATGCCGATCTACCGCCACCGAACTGGGCGGCGACCAATCCCGCTAACGGCCACGCCCATGTAGCTTGGGCCTTATCCGCGCCTGTGCTGTCTGGGGATGGCTCACGGGATGCACCGCTACGCTATCTGTGCGGCATCGAGTACGCCTACCGCGAGAAGATGCAGGCAGACCATGGCTTTAATGGACTGATTGTTAAGAATCCCGCCCATGCCCATTGGCGCACGTTATGGGGGCCAGCCGTCACGTATGAGCTGTCTGTATTGGCCGAATACGTGGATTTGCCTAAATTCATCCCGAAGCGGAAACCGGAAGAAATCGGCCTAGGCCGTAACTGCAGTGTGTTTGATTGGCTGCGGCTATGGGCCTATAAAGCCATCCGGCAGCATTGGGCGAAAGAGACACGTAACTTCATAGTGTGGCAGGCCAAGTGCTACGACCGCGCCTTAGAACGCAATGGCGAGCTACTTCATCCGCTGGACTATCGGGAGGTTTGGCATATTGCGGCCAGCGTGGCCCGTTTCTGCTGGAAAGAACTCACGCCCGAAGGGTTTAGCCAGTGGCAGGCAGCACAGGGGCGTAAAGGTGGTAAAGCTTCAGGCATGGCTCGAGCTGCAGCCAATGAAGATAAGCGGGCCAGTGCTCGCTTGATGGCTGCACAGGGAATACCGGTTAAAGATATCGCGGAAGAAATTGGCACATCTTTGGCGTCGGTTTATCGGTGGATTTCGGATTCTCACGAAGCCATATCAGGTAACAGCCCGAAGTAGGTAGATTATGAGCAGCGTTCATACCTACCGACACTTCGCCATATCCGGTAATAGCCCGCCTATGGGGGTTTGGGGTGTGCGTCGCTGGAGGTGTGCGTATGGTTATCATCTTAAGTTCGCGGGCTTTTAGATTTAATTTAGGTGCCAGCCCCAGCGGGGCGGTGATCGGGTCGAGATCAGCGGTTTTTGCTGATCCGAGAGTCGAGCAGGCAGCAGGGGGAGGAGGGTGTTCTGTGATGCCCTTTTGATCTCTCTTTGCTTCCTTTTTGATGCTTGTCTTTTTTCTACGTGATGGGTCGTCACATAGCAAATAGAGCTACGTGTTCATTTTTCTTATATGTCTTTCTGATCTTGTTTATGCAAGGCTAAGGATGCCTATTCCTAGTATTACTATGGGCATTACTATTGAGAGTAGTGATGTTTTCCATGCACTTCCCCATCCATATATTGCTAATACGAAGGCTATTGCATAGCCTCCTAGTGATATTCGGCTTAGTACCGTGTATAGAGATGTTGTAGCCGTTCTGGCTTGTTCACATGCACTGTCACATATGGGTGACGGTGATCCTATGAGGTTTAATACGCTGTACATCATTCCGAAGCACGCTAATACGGATAGGACTAAGGCTATGGTTGGTATGGTTGATCTATCGGGTATCTTCATGGGCTTATTGCACTAGATGTTGGTAGTAATGAGGGATCTTTGGGGGTACGTCGGAAGCTACCGAGTGCTTTACTTAGTTGTTTCAGTTTTTCTTGGTTGTGTGTATGTGCGACGGTATTTCTATTTCCAGCTAGATAGAGCGCGTCAAAGTAATGTGAAATTAGTTCGGCTTGTTGTTCCATATTGAATTGAGATAATGTTTTGTTTACATCTTTTCCGTTCAAGTCATAACGGTAAGCTGGTGCTGCTCCGGCTTTTCCATCATTCGAATAGCCACCACGTATGGCTAAGTCGCTGGCAAAAAATACTACTTTGTAACCTAATTGATATTGCCAGACATGCACGAGTTCATGGATAAACCAAATTTTAAAATGCTCTGCAACCGTTGAGAAATCATCGAAATAGGCTTGTGCTGGGAAGTGAATTTCTCCATTAGGAGTGATGGCGGTGTTTTGTTTGCTTGGTATTCCGAAGAGCCCGCCTTTATGTACTTTGACTTTGCTGTAATTAATTGAATCTTTAAAAATGTGTGTTGCCATTTCAATTTCACCCATGGTTAAAGCTCTAGAAGATTCTGGCACTACGGTGTGCTGAACAACTGAGGTTCCAATTTGGGCTGAATTGGTGCTAATCCCTTGCATAGCTAATACGATAGACAGTGGTTGTGGTGTTGGAGCTTGTCCTCCAAGGGCGCAAAGCTGTTCCGCATGATTGGCGCAACAAAAGAGCTGTTCTGGGAATATCTCTGCACAGGTAATTTCTTGCTCTGTTTCCGTTTCAATCCTTTTGGTTTTACCTGCTGCGTCGGTGGTGCCTGATATGAATGATCCATCCGCTAGTGTTAGCTTATATCGTGTTTCTGCCATTACGTTTCGATCAGGCCAAAAAAAGCGGATTTGCTCGTCAAATTTTGGAGTGACTTGCGTGGTTAATTTTTTTGCTGCTGCTGTTACTCCTCCTCCTGTAGATGCTGCTTCCGCTCCTTCATAAGAACGATCAACCTCTTTCAGGGTAGAAAATAGCACCGCGCCACAGCTGGTTAAATGGCCCTCCAGTGCGACAGGCTTACCGTCTACGAGCCAAGATGGATCACCTTCAATGATGACGCAATTAGTATGGCCATTTTGTGGGCAAGACACTATATCGCCCATACGCGCTACATTTTTTTTGTATAAAATACGGTAGGGCGAACCGCTCAGAACGGTGCCGCCGTGACTGGTTGGGTCACCTATTCGGATTACTTTCTTCATCTATTTTTATCTCGGTTGCCGTATTTAAATCAGACTGGGTTGGTTAGAGTTTTGTTTTTCTTCGTTAGTTTTTTCTGAGAGGGGTTGCATATTAAACAACTCCCTATCATCTGCACGGGTTAGCCATTCATCCAAGCGTCTACCTAGGGCATGCTTCCATTTTGCGCCCTCTTCCCCTTCCTGCGCCATAAGATGAAGCATTAATGAACCAGCTAGGATTTTCTTTCTCGTTTCCTTGGCGCGTTCTATTTTTGCGAGAGCGGCCCGTTTCTGTGCCTCTTGTTTGTTCTTTAGTGCTTTAGCCTGTTTCAGCCTTAGCTCTAATTCCTCAATTCGCTTGTCGATGCCTGACATGTTGTATCCTCTACATTATTATCGTTCGTTATTGTAGCTAATATTCTGCCTACTTAGTGCACTAGAAAAGGCTAAATAATTGCTACAATGAGGCCATTGAAACAGACCCAAAGCGAAAGCAAGGGCGCACTTATGCAAACTTCGTTTGCGCGCGGTCACTTCGTGACAAATCAACCCCAAAAGGCCCGCCCGTGGCGAATTATCACCTCTCCGTTAAGACGGTAAGTCGATCAGCAGGCCGCACCGCGACCGCCGCATCAGCCTATCGCGCCGGTGTGTCAATCACCGACGAGCGAACCGGAGAAGTACACGACTACACCCGCAAAGGTGGCGTCGAATCTGCGGTACTCATCCTGCCCGCCAATGCCCCTGCATGGGCGGCAGATCGTGCCGCACTCTGGAACGCTGCCGAGCAATCCGAAACGCGTAAAAATTCCACGGTGGCCCGTGAATTTGAAATAGCGCTACCGGCGGAACTCTCCGCCGAAGAACGCCAGCGGCTCGCCCACGATTTCGCCCGCGAGCTGGTAGAACGTCACGGCCTCGTGGCGGATGTAGCGATCCATGCCGCAGGCAAAGAAGGGGACAACCGAAACCATCACGCCCACATCCTTTGCACCACCCGCCGACTCACACCGGAAGGGTTTACCGAGAAGACCCGCGAGCTGGACGACCGCAAAACCGGCGCAGTGGATTATTGGCGCGGGCGGTTCGCGGAATTACAAAACAAGCGTCTACAGGAAAACGGCTTCACTGAACGCGTAGACCATCGAAGTCTCATCGAGCAGGGCATCATCGACCGCGCTCCAACCCGACACCTAGGCCCATCGGCTAGCGGCTACGAACGCCGCACCGGCCAGCCTAGTGATAACCGGCTCAGGCACGAACGAGAGGCGAACGAACGACTGAGCGGGGCCAAAGCATTGGGCGAGCTGGAACGGCAAGGCAGCCAGCTTGACCGCTCCATTCTGGATCTATCTAACGATCTAGCCAGCGCCAAGGCCGAGCGAGAGCGGGGCATACAGCCGCCGGTGATAGCACCTGACCTTTACGCCGAGATTCGGGCCGGTATGCAGTCGGTGCAGAGCCTATTTGAAAGTCAAAAGATCCTCGAGCAGGGCAAGGCGGACGTGGCCGCAGAGTTTGCACGCTGGAAAGCCGAAGAAGCGGCCAAGGCACAGACCATCGAGGCCGAGCGGCAGCGCCAAGCCAGCGAGCTGGCAAAACAACGGCAAGAGGTCGAAGCCAAGGCCAAGGCGGAGATTCAGCCGAAGATCGAACCACAAAAGGGGCGGGGTTATGAGATGTAGCTTGCACGAATTTGCCAATACGTTATAATTAATTAATCAATTTGTAATTACATAAAGGTTTAATCGTGAAAATAAAACAGGCAAAAGAATACTTCGAGCTTGGCGTTATCGTGGGCTTTTACGCCATCCGTGATCCGCTGAAGGTGGGATATTGGCTGTTAGTGATTGAAGGCAAGGAAGAGCGTAGCTGGACGCTGCAAACCGCCAAGAATGAGGCGAAGAGCTTCGCCAGTCTGGACACCCTTGTGGGTGAAATCGAAGAAATAG